>DATGSG010000116.1:0-21233 GCA_035302925.1 Virgibacillus sp.
CGCGCATACGCTCATGCTGTATGTAAAAATAACGTAAGATCGCCCGATAACTCCAAACATTACCCGCTGTTAAATAACTTGCTTCCGTTACTCTTTTAAATGATTGCATGTATATATCCCACCTACATTTTTCGACTTTATACTTATTGTAACTGATGAGCTAAAAATGTCTATGATGTGAGACGTTTTTTAGATAGAAAAAATATCGCGGTGTATTCCTCATTAGCGCGTCTTTTATAAAAGACAGATAAGAGAATGCATTTCATAATTGCCAAAATCGGCAACATCGGCAACATCGATACAGTATGTAGTTAAGAACGGATCAACGAAACTATATGTTGTAGCGGTGTTGCACTAAACCGGTATTATGAAATTCATTAAGTTCTTAAATAAATAAACGCTCATAAACTATATAAACGAATAGTAAAAAGAGGGGTGATTTACTTGCGTCATTATGCTGTTTTACGAATTTTATTAGCTAGTTTTTTACTTTATATCGCGTGGCCACAGATTCCATTAGCTAGTTCCCAATTAGCGAGCTTGTTTTGGGGTGTTTGGTTATTGTTATTCGTCCTTGTTCTAGGCTCAAACTTAGCAACATTACTACAGATGACACGCCCACCAATTTTAGAACAGGATAGGCAACTTCAACGGAAAACGCTAAAACATTGAGCTTATTCCCGATCAACTGTATAATAAACAACAAATAATATGACTAGTACAGTTAAAGGTCGGTGAGATGAAAATGACAACAAAACACGAACAAATTATCCGCCATATTCTTTCACTTAAAGTGGGTAATAAAATCTCTGTCAGGCAAATAGCAAGAGAACTTGATGTGAGTGATGGAACAGCATATCGAGCAATAAAAGAAGCTGAGAACCAGGGTCTAGTTAGCACAATTGAGCGGGTCGGGACGATTCGGATTGAGCGTAAAGAGCAAGGCGACTTTGAATATTTAACATTTGCAGAAGTTGTTAATGTTGTAGATGGACAAGTATTAGGGGGGAGTGATGGCCTCCACAAAACGCTAAACAAATTTGTTATTGGAGCGATGAAGCTTGATGCAATGATGCGTTATACAGAGGCTGATTCATTACTCATTGTAGGAAACCGGGTGAAAGCCCATGAATTAGCACTTCATGAAGGTGCAGCCGTGTTGATTACGGGTGGTTTTGATACAGAAGAACATGTGAAACGGTTAGCAGATGAGAAGCAGTTGCCGATTATGACGACAACTTATGATACGTTTACGGTTGCGGCAATGATTAATCGAGCGATCTATGACCAGTTGATCAAAAAGGAAATTGTGTTTGTCGGTGATATTGCGACACCATATGATCAGACACATTATTTGTATGCAAAGGACACCGTCCAGCGTTGGTATAGTCTCAATGAGGAAACGACACATACACGATTCCCTGTTATTAATGAAAGGAAACGGGTCATTGGTATGGTTACGCCAAAAGATATTATCAACTTACCGCGCGATGTATTAATTGAAAAAGTAATGGCCAAAAACCCACTTACTGTTCAAGTGAAAACGTCTTTGGCCTATGTAGCACATATGATGGTGTGGGAAGGTATTGAAATTGTCCCCTTGATTGACGGTGCGAATATATTACAAGGCCTTGTATCTAGACAAGATGTCTTAAAAGCATTACAAGAGGTTCAGCGTCAGCCACAGGTAGGGGAAACAATTGATGATACCGTCTCAAGTAATTTACGGGTCAAAGGAAAAGAGGAGACGGTATTTCATACAGAAGTTAGTCCGCAAATGACGAATCAATTAGGAACATTATCCTATGGTGTATTTACATCTTTGATAACGGAAGCGAGTAGTCGTTTATTATTACATTTAAAAAAAGGAAACTTAGTTGTCGAGAATTTAACCGTCTACTTTTTAAAGCCCGTCCAAATTGATAGCAAGTTAGTCATTAAGCCTAAGTTATTAGAGACAGGTCGTATTTATGCAAAACTTGATGTTGAAATTTATCACGACCAACGTTTAGTAGGGAAAGGTCTATTGATGGCACAGTTAATTGATCGGTAAATAGTCGACAGGGTCATGTAAATAAGTTATAATTATGGATTAAGACGGCGCCATTCCCTTTTATAGTGTTTGGCTTCACTAAAGCCGCGGGTCAATTGCATGATACCAAAAACAACAAAGATGATCCCAATGAATAGGGAAAGTCTCGTCCCGTAAATGGTATATTGATAAAGACCGAAGACGGTAATAAAGGTTCCGAGGCTAATCCTTGCTTTTGAATTCGTATATACTTGGGATAGACTATCTTTTTGTGATAAAATAGCTACTTTATAATAGATATACATGACGAATGAAGCGATAATGATAATTGGAAATAAAACCATGTGATCATCTCTCTCTTTCTGTTACATTATGAATAACTTAATATATTGTAGCGTGTTATCCTTTATTTATCCAGAAATAAAACTTTGTAGTATGAAGTGATAGAATGGGGTTTTTAGACAAATGAAAATAGATGCCATCATACAAGCAATTAAAGATTATGATCAAATTATTATCCATCGCCATGTTCGGCCTGATCCAGATGCCTATGGTTCACAGGTTGGTTTAAAAGAAATGATTAAGGCGTCATTTCCACAAAAAGAGGTGTATGCAGTTGGAGTTGAAGATCCATCCTTACATTTTTTAGCGCGGATGGATCATGTTGCGGATGAACAATATAAAGAGGCGCTTGTTATTATCTGTGATACAGCGAACACGGATCGGATTTGTGATCAGCGTTATGTATTAGGAGAACAGATTATTAAAATCGACCATCACCCAAATCATGATGCTTATGGAGATCTTCTTTGGGTAGATACGTCTGCCAGCTCAACAAGTGAGATGATCTATGAATTGTATGAATCCGGAAAAGAAGCGGGATTCAAGATGACACCAGACACAGCACGGCTTATTTATGCAGGTATTGTGGGAGACACGGGTGGATTTATGTTCCCAAGCACAACCCCAAAGACCTTTAAATATGCTGCTGACCTCGTTACTTTTCCGTTTGATCGTTCCGAATTACACGAAGGTATTTATAATATAACGGAAAAAATTGCGCGACTTCGAGGTCATGTGTTACAACATTTCACCTTATCAGATGCAGGTGTTAGTACGATTAAACTAACAAAAGAAAAGCTCCAAGAACATCAAATTGATGCATTGGAATCAGGGAAATTGATTGCTGTACTCGGTGCAATCGAAGGCTTGAAAGCATGGGCGTTTTATATTGAAGAAGCAGAAGGAGTCATTCGGGTCCGTATTCGATCAAAAGGACCGGTGATTAATGATATTGCTGCTAAATATAACGGTGGCGGACATCCACTTGCTGCTGGAGCCACTGTTCAAACATGGGAAGAAGCAGAACGAATTACAAAAGATTTAGAAGCGGTTTGCCGAGCATATGTTTAGAAGTCGTGCGGACCTTTAATTGTTGGTTCGCACGAGCATTCCATGTATTGCCACCTATGAAGATATCTTTGCGAGTAGAGTTAACTCTACTGTGTTGGAGATCGTCATTGTTTCAACTTCAAAATAATAGGTGAAATCATCAATCGAAAACTCCTTATTTTGAATGGTTGATTGTAAGAGTTTAACACTCTCAGCGACTGTACGAATATCATTTCCAATAATATGGTTGATTTCATTTTTGATCATATCATCTAATTGATGAATAATGAGTCGATCTAACTGGAGTTTATCTGCATTTGCTATAACGATTTCAATTCGCTCTACGGTTAGACGTTCTTTGTTTTCTTCATCGACCGCTTTTTTATCCTCAGATAGTGCTTTGTTTTGACTCTCAAGTTCCGACACTTTTGATTGCAGCGAGAGATTGTTCTCAAATAGGCGTTCATACATGGATCCATACATAAATATAAAAAGAGCATAAGCGATCACGGCCCCTGTGGCAAACCCAAGAAAAAAGCGTTGCCAGCTCTTTTTTCTAAGATATGGTGGAATATGCATGATTAAACATCCTCTTGAATCAGCCATTGGATGAGTACAATTCCTGTCTTGACGCCACCCATGGCGGAAATTATTAATAATGCTTGTTTAACAATATCAATCGTAGAACCATCAATAACGCCTTTTTCAATATTGGCAATGGCATCGAACGTACCGCCGATCGCAGCGACGATCGCCCAAATACGTAAGCCTTTTGCAATTCGATTAATGGATGTTAAGGGGGCATCACCCGTAATAAAGGAACCGACACTGCCAATAATGGATCCGCCAATAATAACGCCAAACGCGATAAAGAAACAATGAATAAAAGATGCAATAAATCGTTCTTCCATACGGATGCGCTCCTTTAAAACATACTCCTTACATTGTATGAGGAAGTTGGACAAGATATGTTATAAACGATTCGTGAATGAAATGAACAGAAAGGTAGTAGAATATGACATTTACACATTTGCATGTACGAAGTGGTTTTAGTTTACTGGATAGTACGAATACAATCGATAAATTAGTTGAACGTGCAGACGAGTTGCAATTCAAAGCTTTAGCATTGACGGATGAAGAAGTTTTGTATGGCGCCGTTTCTTTTTATAAGAAGTGTCTCAAGCATGGAATAAAACCGATTATTGGTATGGTAGTCAATCTCATTCATCTGGATCAAAGCAATGAGCCATGCATTCTCCTCGCAAAGAATAATAGTGGTTTCCAACAATTAATGAAGATCAGTACAATCATTCAGCAACAACAGCAACCAGGAATTAAAATGGAACAAATACAACCATTCATGGAAGGGTTAATTGGAATCTTGCCTATCCATACAAGTAAGTTAGCTACCTTATTACGTGAACCTTCTCATGAATCCGCTTATGCCTATGTGGAAACTGTTCAGAAACTATTCAAACAGAAGGATTTTTATATTGGGATTCAAGATCATGGATTAGCAAGCGAACAAAGTCTCCATCATTCAATTAAAGCTTTTCATCATACATATCAAGTGCCAGTCGTTGCTATAAATGATGTCCGGTACATAAAGAAACAAGATGATATTGCTTATCATTGTTTACAGGCGATTAAAGCGGATGAAAAATGGTTGGTGGCAGATGTAAATGGAATTCAACGTAACCATCATTTACGTTCAACAAAAGAAATGGAGTCTGTGTTTGCATCATTTTGGCCAGAAGTGATGAAGGAGACAGAGAGGATTACCGCCCAATGCGATGTTATATTTGATTTAGAAGCACGCCTGATTCCCTCTTATCCCGTACCTACTTCTATTGATTCACATACGTATTTGGAGAACTTATGTTGGCAAAGCGTTTCGAAAAGGTATGCAGAAGTCACACCGGAAATAAAGGATCGTTTAACATATGAATTGGCAGTTATTCGGAAAATGGAATTTAGTGATTACTTCTTAATTGTTTGGGACTTTATTTCCTATGCGAATAAAAACAATATTTTAGTGGGGCCTGGTCGTGGTTCTTCAGCAGGTTCGATTGTAGCTTATTTACTTCAGATTACGAATGTTGATCCCATTCAATATGGATTAATCTTTGAGCGCTTTTTAAATATTGAACGGGAATCAATGCCTGATATTGATATCGATTTTTCCGACCATCGTCGTGATGAGGTGATCGATTATGTTCGGCAAAAATATGGTGAAGAACATGTTGCACAAATTATTACGTTTGGTACATACGGTGCACGCTCGATCTTAAGGGAATTATTCAAAACAATGGATATTGATGAGCAGGACGCGCATTTCATATTGAGTAAGATTCCATCATTAGCCGATCAGTCGATCGTAGAGTATGTAAAACGTTCACCCGATTTAAAGGAGTATATAAAAGAATCCAAACAGTTACGCCTCTTATTTACCATTGCGACGAAATTGGAGGGATTACCTAGACATATATCAACACATGCTGCTGGCGTCATCATTAGTGAGCAACCGTTAATCAAGCATGTGCCACTCACAACGGGTTCTAATCAGACGAACCTTACTCAATTTCCAATGAATGATCTAGAAGCAATTGGTTTATTGAAAATGGATTTTTTAGGATTACGAAACTTAACGATTATCGAACGGATCATTCAGTCGATCCATCGCACAAGTGGTACTGTCATTCAACTGAAACACATCCCTCCTGATGATCACCAGACCTATCAGTTATTACAAAGTGGTCGGACGAACGGTGTGTTTCAGTTAGAATCCCAAGGAATGAAACAAGTTCTATCAAGGCTCAAACCCACTTCTTTTGAAGATATTGTAGCCGTCAATGCGCTCTATCGACCCGGTCCGATGGATCATATCCCTACCTATATTAAACGCAAACATGGGGAAGAAGAGGTTCACTATCTACATGCTGATTTAATGCCGATTTTAGACAAAACATATGGCGTTCTCATTTATCAAGAACAAATTATGCAGATTGTGCATCAGTTTGCAGGACTCAGTTTAGGGGAGGCAGACATTTTTCGTAGAGCCATTAGCAACAAACAGACAAATCTAATTGAAGAACAAAAGGAAGTCTTCGTGAATGGTTGTGTACGTAATGGTTATGACCCTGCTCTAGCAAAGGAGTTATTTACATGGATCGTCAAGTTTTCTAATTATGGTTTTAATCGAAGCCATGCTGTAGCATATAGTAAAATATCGTATCAATTAGCCTATTTAAAAGCACGCTATCCAGCACATTTCTTTGTAGAAATCTTGGGTTCGTTGACAAATCAAGCCGATAAGATTCATGAATATAGTAAAGAAGCAAAAGAAATGCAACTTGATGTTCTGCCCCCATCGATTAATAAAAGCTTTGGGCGGTACACGGTTGAAAATAACCAAGTTCGAATGGGGTTACTTTCAATTAAGGGCATTGGACAACAGATTGCTCGTGAGATTTTAGCTGTCCGTAAAGAAGGGCGATTTATGAGTTTATT
Source organism: Virgibacillus sp. (assembly GCA_035302925.1). GTDB lineage: Bacteria > Bacillota > Bacilli > Bacillales > Amphibacillaceae > CALAMD01. The sequence goes on from DATGSG010000116.1 coordinate 6,935, forward strand.
CGATTTTTGTTCACGCATATCATTGAAAATAGTCAACCGTAAATCAATGGAATTATTGATTATGGCAGGAGCTTTTGATGAGACGTATGAAAATCGAGCGAGTTTGCTTGCTTCCGTAGAGCAAGCGATCAATCAAGGTGAACTTTTCGGTGGAGTAAATAATGAGCCTTCGTTATTGCCAAATAAATATGGTATTGAAGAAGTTTATACCGAGATTGAAGATTTTACACAGATGAAAAAGTTAACAGATGAAAAAGAATTACTTGGAATTTATATTTCAAGTCATCCCTTAAAGGAATACCGAGTGCCACTCCGTGATCATGGTTATGTATCCTTATCCTCTGCTCAGAAAATGAGTGATCGGCAGCCGGTAACAAGTGCCGTCATTGTTCAGTCGATTAGGAAAATCCGGACAAAGCGTGGCGATCCAATGGCTTTTATGTTGGTGGGAGATGAGTCAGAGGATTTAGAAACCGTTATCTTCCCCGAATTATATCGGGCTGAACATCGATGGTTGGAAGAAGAAATGCTGATCATCATTCAGGGGAAAATCGAAATTAGGAACGGACGCCCCCAGATGCTTCTTCATAAAATAAAGCCATTTGATGAAACATTGCTTATAAAAAGTGAGCAGCGTCTATTTATTAAAATAACAGAGGCAGATAGTGAAAAGGAATTAGCTAAAATAAAAGAAATCGCTGCGCGTTATAAGGGAAGTATTCCGATATTTGTTTATCATAAAGAAGAGAAGAGAACATATAAATTATCTGAAAATTATGGCGTTCATGCAAGTGGCGACTGTGTAATAGAATTTAAAAATTACTTTGGTAAGGCCAATGTTGTTTTAGAATAGATACACTTCGGTAAAACAATGCTTTACAGACAAGTACCATCTGCTATAATTAAGGAGTTAAATAGTCATATCACTTTAAGAGTAGTTTTTCTATCAGCATAATTTACATCTAAGTGTCTAAAATAATTATGGCTACTATATAAAGGAGCGATAGTGATGGCAAATTTAAGAGACGAAGCATTACAAATGCACAAAGTAAATCAAGGCAAGTTATCAATAAAATCAAAGGTACCTGTCCAAAATGCTAAAGATTTAAGTTTGGCATACTCTCCAGGTGTAGCCGAGCCTTGTAAGGAAATCTATGATCATAAGGAGAAAGTATATGATTATACGATGAAGGGGAATATGGTAGCAGTCATCAGTGATGGCTCTGCGGTTTTAGGGCTAGGTGATATTGGTCCAGAGGCAGCCTTACCCGTTATGGAAGGGAAATCTGTCCTATTCAAAACCTTTGCAGGCGTAGACTCGTTTCCAATTTGTTTAGGAACGAATGATGTAGATGAAATTGTACAAACAGTAAAACTGATGGAACCAACGTTTGGAGGCGTCAATCTAGAAGATATTGCCTCACCGAACTGCTTTATTATCGAAGAAAGATTGAAAAAGGAAATGAGTATTCCGATATTCCATGATGATCAACACGGAACAGCTATCGTAACCGTTGCCGGCTTAATTAATGCATTAAAATTAGTTGGCAAATCGTTTACAGATATTAAAGTTGTTGCAAATGGTGCTGGAGCAGCAGGTATTGCTATTATTAAATTATTGCATAGTTTTGGAGTTAGGGAAATTATTATGTGTGATTCCAAAGGCGCTATTTACGAGGGCAGACCGAATGGAATGAACGGAATTAAAGAACGCGTATCTAAGTTTACAAATAAAAATAAGGAGACAGGTACCCTTGGAACAGTCTTAGAAGGTGCTGACGTCTTTATCGGTGTTTCGGTTGGCGGTATTTTGACAGAAGAGATGGTTAAGAAAATGAATGAAGATCCGATTGTTTTTGCAATGGCGAATCCAGATCCGGAAATTCTTCCTCAAGATGCCAAGGCCGCAGGTGTTAAAATAATCGGGACAGGTAGATCCGACTATCCGAACCAAGTGAATAATGTCTTAGCTTTTCCCGGTATCTTCCGTGGTGCATTGGATGTTCGTGCTACACGTATTAATGAAAAAATGAAAATCGCAGCAGCTAGAGCAATTGCCTCGTTGATTTCTGAGGGGGAATTAAATGCCGATTATGTCATACCAGCTCCATTCGATTTACGCGTTGCCCCAATTGTCGCATCTAGCGTAGCGAAGGCGGCAATGGAATCAGGAGTGGCTAGAATTACGATTGATCCAGAGGAAGTAGCAGAGAAAACTAGACGATTGACTTTAGATCAAGGATAATGACATGTTGGTAGATGTTATCGTTAGGTCAGCGTTATGTAAAGATTTGGCTCGTGAAAGGAGGGGTATCTATGCTTAAAGACTTCTTTGGTAGAAGAAAGAAATATGTTTCGGTACCAAATGAACAGGCTAAACGTGATGTTCCCGAAGGATTAATGAAGAAATGTGATAGCTGTTATAAAATATATTATCGAAAAGAAATGAAAAAGAATTTAAATGTTTGTCCAGCCTGTGGCCATCATCACCAGTTTACCGCTTGGGAACGCATTGAAAGTTTATTTGATGAGCATACTTTTAAACAATGGGATGAACATCTCATTTCAAATAATCCACTTGATTTTCCAGATTATGAACAGAAGTTGGAACAGGATCGGGAAAAGACAAATTTAAATGAAGCAATCGTTACTGGTAAAGGATCAATTGATGGTTATGAAACAGCATTTGGTGTGATGGATGCCAGATTTAGGATGGGGAGTATGGGCTCCGTTGTAGGTGAGAAAATAGCGAAGGCGATTGAACGGGCAAATGAAGAATCCTTACCGTTTATTATCTTCACTGCCTCAGGAGGTGCCCGCATGCAAGAGGGTGCCTTGAGTTTGATGCAAATGACTAAAACGTCCATCGCAATCAAGCGGCATTCTGAAGCTGGTGGGCTTATGATCTCAGTAATGACACATCCTACAACAGGTGGTGTATCGGCAAGTTTTGCTTCACTTGGTGACTATAATCTAGCGGAGCCCAAAGCATTAATCGGCTTTGCAGGTAGGCGAATTATTGAACAAACAATTCGCGAGAAATTACCCAAAGATTTTCAAACGGCTGAATTCTTATTTAAACATGGACAATTGGATCAAGTCGTTCATCGACATAGGATGAAAGAATTGCTCGCTCAATTATTGGAAATGCATACTAAGGATGGGGATGACTCGTGAATAAAGTATTAGATTTTGAGAAGCCAATTGTTGACTTGCGACATAAAATTACCGAATTGAAAAGACTAACAAAGGCAAGTGATATTGACCTTTCAGTAGAGATTTCGACTTTAGAGAATCGATTAGCTATGTTAGAAGATGATATATATGGTAATTTGAAACCGTGGGATCGGGTACAAATGGCACGTCATCAAGACAGACCAACCACTTTAGATTATATTGCAGAGCTATTTGAAAACTTTATTGAGTTCCATGGAGATCGACTATATGGAGATGATCCGGCAATCGTGACGGGTATTGCAACCTATCATGGGAAGCCGGTCACGGTGATTGGCCATCAACGTGGAAAAGATACGAAGGAAAACATCTATAGAAACTTCGGTATGCCTCATCCTGAAGGATATCGAAAAGCATTGCGCCATATGAAACAGGCTGAGAAGTTTAAGCGCCCCATCATCACATTTATCGACACAAAGGGGGCATACCCTGGAAAGGCAGCAGAAGAACGGGGGCAAAGTGAAGCCATCGCTCGAAACTTAATGGAAATGGCTGGCTTAACTGTACCCATTATTTGTATCGTTATTGGTGAAGGTGGAAGTGGTGGAGCACTAGCGATTAGTGTAGGTGATCATATACATATGCTTGAGAATGCAACCTATTCGGTTATATCACCTGAGGGAGCAGCAGCCCTCTTGTGGAAAGACGCCGCAATGGCCAAGCAGGCGGCCGAAAGACTCAAGATTACTTCGTATGATCTAAAAGAATTAGGTATACTGGACGACATCATTCCAGAACCAAAAGGTGGAGCACATCGAGATCTGAAAGAACAAGTAACAAATATAAATCAAGTTATTGAAAGATCATTATATGAACTGGAACAAAAAACGACCGAAGAGTTACTTGAAGATAGATGGCAGAAATATAAGAAAATCGGTAGTTATCAACAATTATAATGGTAGAAGTTATCACATGCTGATATCATTATATGGTTATTGAATACAGAATAGGTATAATCAGAGGTGATTTCATGAAGAAAATTGGCGTATTAACGAGTGGTGGAGATGCACCTGGCATGAACGCGGCAGTTCGAGCCGTTGTTCGTAAGGGCATTTATCATGGACTGGAAGTATATGGAGTCAAGAACGGTTTTCAAGGGTTAATGGATGGTAATATTGAAGAAATGGAAATCGGTTCTGTTGGAGATATCATCCAGCGGGGTGGAACGATTTTATTTTCAGCAAGATGTGATGAATTTGAAACATCTGAAGGGCAAGAAAAGGCGGTTGCACAGTTACGAAAGTATGAACTTGATGGATTAGTAATCATCGGTGGTGATGGTAGTTTTCGTGGTGCACAAAGTCTAACAGATAAGGGATTTCCTTGTATCGGTATACCTGCGACGATTGATAATGATATAACAGGTACTGATTTCACAATCGGTTTCGATACTGCGCTCAATACGATTATTGAAGCGATTGATAAAATTAGAGATACAGCAACATCCCATGAACGAACATATGTCATTGAAGTTATGGGTAGGGATGCAGGAGATTTAGCACTTTGGTCTGGACTTGCAGCAGGAGCTGAAAGTATTTTAATCCCAGAAGAGCAGGACGATTTTGACGATGTGATCGAGCGATTACAACGTGGACATGATCGGGGTAAAAAACATAGTATTATTATTCTAGCTGAAGGTGTAGGTAGTGGTATTGATTATGGCCAGAAAATTCAAGATGCTACAAATTACGAGACCCGAGTAACCGTGCTAGGGCATATTCAACGTGGTGGATCACCAACTGCAACAGATCGTGTGTTAGCAGGTCGTTTGGGCGGAAAGGCAGTAGACTTACTTGTGTCAGGAGTCAAAGGAAGTATGGTTGGTTTAGAAAAAAATGAGATTGTACACCACCATATTGCTGATGTTCTCGCACAAAAACATACTGTAAATATGGACATGTACAAATTATCAAAAGAATTATCCATTTAATAATGGAATGAATAGTTGGAGGATGTAAATAGATGCGTAAAACAAAAATAGTCTGTACGATTGGACCAGCTTCAGAGTCCGTTGAAATTTTAAAGGATTTAATGGAGTCGGGAATGGATGTAGCACGTCTGAACTTTTCTCATGGAGATTTTGCAGAACATGGGGCTAGAATTAAAAATATTAAGCAAGCAGCTAAAGAAGTTAATAAGTCAGTCGCTATTTTACTGGATACAAAAGGGCCTGAGATTAGAACCGGTTCGTTTAAAAATGGTGAAGCATCCATTCAAGAAGGAAACAATGTTTCCGTATCGATGAAAGATGTTGTGGGAACAGCAGAACGTTTCTCGGTTACATATGGAGAATTGATTGATGATGTTCACATTGGCTCTAAAATTTTACTTGATGATGGCTTAATCGAATTAGAAGTAATTGAACTTGATCAGAAAAAGAATGAAATTATCACGAAGGCATTAAATTCAGGCCTTATTAAAGATAAAAAGGGTGTCAATGTTCCTAACGTAAAAGTAAATTTACCAGGCATGACTGAAGAGGATGCTAAGGATATTGAGTTCGGCATTGAACAAGAGGTCGACTTTATAGCCCCTTCATTTATTCGCCGTCAAGCAGATGTTATAGAAATCAAGGCATTACTTGAAAAACATGATGCTGGGCATATTCAAATTATCCCAAAAATTGAAAATCAGGAAGGTGTAGACAACATCAAGAGCATCCTAGAGGTATCTGATGGATCCATGGTTGCGCGCGGAGATTTAGGTGTCGAAATCCCTCCCGAAGATGTTCCGCTTGTACAAAAGGCATTAATTCGCGAGTGTAATAATGTTGGTAAACCTGTTATTACAGCTACACAAATGCTTGACTCCATGCAGCGTAATCCTCGTCCAACAAGGGCGGAAGCTTCAGATGTTGCGAACGCTATTTTTGATGGTACAGATGCCATTATGCTTTCTGGGGAAACAGCAGCAGGGGATTATCCGGTTGAGTCTGTTCAAACGATGAAAAACATTGCCTTAAAAACAGAATCTGGATTAGATAATAATATGATTTTAAAGAATCGTTCAAAACATGTAGATATGACCATAACAGATGCGATTAGTCAGTCTGTTACACATACTGCTGCAAATTTAGATGTGAGTGCAATTATTACAGCAACAGAGAGCGGTCATACGGCTAGAATGATTTCCAAATATAGACCTAAAGCTCCTATTGTAGCTGTCACGTTTTCGGAAACAATCAATCGTCAACTTGCGCTAGTATGGGGTGTCCAGGCAATATCAGGTCCACAAGCAAATTCTACCGATGAAATGTTAGATATTGCGATTGATCGTGGCTTAAGCACAAACATCTTTAAACGCGGTAGTCGTGTCATCATTACAGCAGGTGTGCCCGTTGGCGAGAGTGGGACTACGAATTTAATGAAAGTACATGTAATTGGTGATATTATTGCGAAAGGTCAGGGTATTGGCAAGAGAACAGCCTATGGTAAAATTGTCATCGCAAGGAATGCTGAAGAAGCCATAGAAAAGATGGAAGAAGGCGATATTCTAGTAACCTATGCTACCGATCGCGATATGATGCCAGCCATTGAGAAGGCGAGTGGCCTTATTACAGAACAAGGTGGCCTAACCTCTCATGCGGCTGTTGTAGGATTAAGTCTTGGTATTCCAGTCGTCGTCGGTGTAGATAATGCGTTTGATCTAATCGAAGATGGGATTGACGTCACACTGGATGGCTATAAAGGCGATATTTATCAAGGGCATGCTAGCGTACTATAAGAGAACAGGATAAAATAAACAGAAACAATCCATGAACAACTAGAGTTTTATATGCTAGGAAAGGATGGAAAACTATGCGATGGCTATTGCTTGCGTTCTTAATCGTTCCTGCATTGGAAATAGGGATATTTGTTTGGGTAGGTGGCAGTGTTGGAGCGTGGGGTGTTGTCGGTCTGATTTTGTTAACGGGTATAGCAGGTGCGGCGTTCGCCCGTATTCAGGGACTTGAAACGTTGAATCGGGCCCGCCTACTGATGCGTAATGGACAAGCACCTACTGAACAATTAATCGATGGGATCTGTATTTTAGTTGGAGGAATATTGCTTGTTGCCCCTGGGTTTATAACCGATATTGTTGGGTTATTACTTGTACTACCGTTTACTCGTGCCGCTTTTAAAGTGGGTATCATGAGATGGATTACGTGGAAAATGTCAAAAGGGAAGATTATTTTTCGAAAATAATTACCCTTTGACAAACTTCCATATTTGTCCCATTACTCCCGCTTGATAAAGAGCATTTGTGAGAATGAGTAGGAATGGTGAAATTATAATGCCAGGAAGAACCCCCCATATTTGGATACTTATAAATAAAGTAAATAAAGCGGCTAATGGAGTCACACCAATATTAGTAGCGAGTATTTTAGGTTCCAGTATTTGGCGGGTAATGAGAATAAGCATGTATAATAAAGTTAAATGAATCGTCAAAGAATAATCACCGATTAAAAATAAGTAACCAATCCAAGGAATAAAGACAGTTCCTGTTCCAATGAAAGGTAATAAATCAATCAACGCAATTAAGATCGAAATGGTTAAGGCATGATCAATCCTTAAGAGGAGTAAGCCACTAAAAATAAGACACCCTGTAATAAATATGAGGGAAAATTGGGCTTTAAAAAAGCCGAAGAGAGACTTCTCCAAGTAACCAACGATGTTTTGTAATGTATGTGTGCTACGCTTAGGAAGCAATGATCGAAGTATTTCTTTTAATCGATACCAGTCATTCGTAATTAAAAATGTAGCGATTATGATTAAAATAACAATCGTTAGAGAGTATGGTATCATAGATAATAAGGTAGGCAATTTCAATAGAAGGTCTCGTAACATATCGGCACCCGTAGACGCAATGTAGGCTGTCATGTTATGTAAATATTCGTCAATCATTGTTTGCTGACTTTGATTGAGTGATTGGATAAAAGACAAAGCATTCTCATACATCGGTATTATTTTGCTGTGTAAAAAAGATTCGATAAATCTCATAAACACTTGGAAGTGAGCAGGTAATTTCTCGGCTAAATAGGTCGTTCCCTGAATGAACTCGATGAAAATAAAGGTGAGTAGACTAATAATTATCGTAGACAGCAGACTAATTACGATAAAAGTAGTTACCCCTCTTGAGAATGTTAGTTTATTTTCTAAATAAGTTACGAGCGGATTAATGAAATAGGCTAAAAGTATCGCTAACACAAACGGGTATGACAAATAAAATATATATTTGAATGTATAGAAGAAAAATACAATCCCGATCACAATACTTACAAACCGAATCGATTGAAAGAGTAATTGCTTGTACACTTAGCCACCTCATTGAATAAAACAGTTGATACTATTATATATGATCTTATGATCTATATTAGACATGGAATTATAAAAAAGTGTGTGGGTTGTCATATTCATGGATGATGAAAGGGATATAAGATTGTCGAATTTTCTATGAAAATAACGGATTAACCGTAAAGAAAAACGATTTCAATTCACATTATTGTTATAATGATATATAATTGAGGTTGTGCCTGACAATCTAATGAATTATTATCTTTATTCCACCCAATTCACTCGGGTAAGTTATTTATAGAAAAAGGAGATGGTTTATCATGACTACTAAAAAAGGCCTTGAAGGGATCGTGGCAACGGAATCATCAATTAGTTCGATCATTGATGATCAATTGACTTATGTTGGATACCGTATTGATGATCTAGCAGAAAATGCAAGTTTTGAAGAGGTTATTTATCTACTATGGAATCAAAAACTTCCAACACAAGCTGAGCTAGATGAATTAAAAGCTGATCTTGCAAGTAACATGAAGTTACCTCATGAAGTAATTGAACATTTACGTTCATATGACTCATCAAACGTACATCCAATGGCTGCTTTACGATCAGCAATTTCATATTTGGGATTATTTGATGAAGAAGCAGATGTTATGGAAGAACAAGCGAATAAACGTAAAGCCATTCGTATCCAAGCGCAAATTTCAACGATTGTAACTGCTTTCTCACGTATTCGTCAGGGCAAAGACCCTGTTGAACCGAAAAGTGACTTGAGTTATGCAGCAAACTTCTTATATATGCTTAAAGGAAAAGAAGCGGAAGCGGTTGAGATTGAAGCAATGGATAAAGCACTTGTCCTTCATGCCGATCATGAGCTAAACGCATCGACATTTACAGCGCGCGTTTGTGTAGCGACATTATCAGATGTATATTCTGGTGTGACATCCGCAATCGGTGCTTTAAAAGGACCTTTACATGGTGGGGCAAATGAGGCCGTTATGAAAATGTTAACTGAAATTGATACAGAAGAAAATACCATACCATATATAAAAGAGAAACTCGATAATAAAGAGAAGATTATGGGGATTGGGCACCGTGTCTACCGTACTGGGGATCCACGTGCGAAGCATCTTAAAAAGATGTCAAAGGAACTAACTGAATTAACTGGTCAAGCAAAGTATTATAATATTTCGATTAAAATTGAAGATTATATTACTGAAAATAAAGGATTACCAGCAAATGTTGATTTCTATTCAGCATCTGTCTATCATAGCATTGGAATCGATCATGATTTATTCACACCGATCTTCGCAGTTAGTCGTGTGTCTGGTTGGCTTGCCCACATTTTGGAACAATATTCAAATAATAGATTAATTCGTCCACGTGCAGACTATATTGGACCAAATACACAAGAATTTGTAGCCATTGTAGATCGGAAATAGCTCGTGAACTAAAGTAAGAAACATGTGTTTTACATGAATCTAAAGATACATAGGCTATTTCGTTTGAAACTTATCTATTTACTGCTAAAGTAAATGATGGTAATGAGATTAAGTTAGTTTAGCAATTTGAGGAGGTTTTTGTTAATGACAAAAGGAACAAAGATTATTGTAGAAAATGGAGAAATGACAGTACCTGATCACCCGGTAATTCCATTTATTGAAGGAGACGGTACAGGTGCAGATATTTGGGCTGCTGCAAAACGCGTGCTCGAAGCATCCGTAGAAAAAGCCTATAATGGGAAAAAGGGAATCGATTGGTTAGAAGTATATGCCGGCGAAAAGGCATTTGATAAAACAGGTGATTGGTTACCTGCTGACACGTTAAAGAAAATTGATGAATATAAAGTTGCGATTAAAGGTCCATTAACAACACCAATTGGTGGAGGATTCCGTTCGTTAAACGTTGCCTTAAGACAAGAACTGGATCTATATACATGTTTACGTCCTGTCCGTTACTTTGACGGAGTACCATCACCAGTTAAGCGTCCAGAAGACGTTGACATGGTTATTTTCCGCGAAAACACAGAAGATATTTATGCTGGAATTGAGTGGGAACAAGGAACTCCTGAGGTAAAGAAAGTGGTCGACTTCCTACAAGATGAGATGGAAGTTAAAAACATCCGTTTCCCAGAAACATCTGGAATTGGAATTAAACCTGTTTCTGAAGAAGGAACAAAGCGAATTGTTCGGTCAAGTATCGAGTATGCAATTGCTGAAGGTCGTAAGAGTGTTACATTAGTGCATAAAGGTAATATTATGAAGTTTACTGAAGGTGCATTTAAAGATTGGGGATATGAAGTTGCTGAAGAAGAGTTTGGCGATCAAGTATTCACATGGGCAGAGTATGACCGTATTGTTGAAAAAGACGGCTTAGAAGCTGCGAATAAAGCACAAGATGAAGCAGAAAAAGCGGGTAAAATTATTGTTAAAGATGCGATTGCAGACATCTTCTTACAATTAATTCTAACACGTCCAAGAGAATATGATGTTGTCGTTACGATGAATCTAAATGGTGATTATATTTCTGATGCATTAGCTGCACAAGTTGGTGGAATTGGTATTGCACCTGGAGCAAATATTAACTATGACACTGGTCATGCAATATTTGAAGCTACGCACGGTACAGCACCTAAATATGCAGGTTTAGATAAAGTAAACCCATCCTCAGTTATCCTTTCAGGTGTACTGATGCTTGAACATTTAGGCTGGAACGAAGCTGCTGATCTAATCACAACATCAATGGAAAAAACGATTAATTCCAAAGTAGTAACATATGACTTTGCACGCCTTCTAGACGGTGCGAAAAAAGTTAAATGTTCTGAGTTTGCTAATGAACTAATCAAAAATATGGACTAAACTCTAAAGGTGGGGAAAAATCATGGCAATAAAACGGAGAAAAATTTCGGTGATCGGTTCTGGATTTACGGGTGCAACAACAGCTTTAATGCTGGCACAGAAAGAGCTTGGTGATGTCGTTCTTGTTGATATTCCAGAAATGGAGGATTCAGCAAAAGGAAAGGCATTAGATATGTTGCAAGCTGCTCCGATTCAAGGATTTGATGCACACATTAAGGGCACAGCTAACTATGAAGATACAAAAGACTCAGATTTGGTTATCATAACTGCTGGGATTGCACGTAAACCGGGTATGAGCCGAGATGATCTAGTTAATACAAATGCCGGAATCATGAAATCTGTCACGAAAGATATTGTTAAGTATTCACCTAATTGTTTTATTGTTGTATTAACGAATCCTGTTGATGCAATGACATATACGGTTTATAAAGAGTCAGGATTCCCTAAAGAGCGCGTCATTGGGCAATCAGGCGTACTTGATACAGCGAGATTCCGTACATTCGTAGCGGAAGAACTAAATCTATCGATTAAAGATATTACTGGATTTGTCCTCGGTGGACACGGTGATGAGATGGTTCCTTTAGTTCGCTATTCGTATGCAGGGGGAATTCCGCTCGAAAAGTTAATTTCAAAAGATCGTTTAGATGAAATTGTTGAGCGTACACGTAAAGGTGGCGGAGAAATTGTGAATCTTTTAGGAAATGGAAGTGCATATTATGCACCTGCAGCCTCATTAACAGTTATGGCTGAAGCGATCCTTAAAGACCAACGTCGTGTTCTTCCTTCAATCGCTTATCTTGAAGGTGAATATGGTTACTCTAATATCTATCTCGGTGTGCCGACAGTAATTGGTGGGAATGGAATTGAAGAGATCATTGAACTAGATTTAATGGAAGAAGAAAAAGAAGCGTTGGATAAATCCGCAGCGTCCGTTAAAAATGTTCTTGACGTTCTAAACTAATTATCCTGTTCGATTGTACGTATTTAATTAAACTCCGAATAAGGAAACTTTAAACAAGCTTCCTTATTCGGATTTTTTGTATGGAAATTGTTGACGCAAAGGGATAGAAAAATTCACATTTTGCTGTTTTCAATGTAGGCTGAATATACATCATAAGAAAAGTCTTATGAGCGATAAAATGGGGGTTGGGTACGATGAAATCTATGTTTAATAAATCAATTATTACTTATGTTATCGGAATCTTTATTTTAGTTGCTGCTGTTGGGGGAATAATAAGTTTGGTCGTTACGAACTATATTGCGTTGATCTCGACATTATTGATTATGTATATCGTCCTAATTTTAATCATGCTGCAAATCTTTCATAAATATATCAAGCCAATTGAAAAGACTAGCCGTATCGTAACAGAACTTGTCGAAGGAAACTTTCGAGCCCGAATTCATCATCCAGCAAACGGTAGTATTGGTTTATTAAGCGGTCAAATTAATAAACTAGCACGTAATTTGAGTGAGCTTTCGGTGCGCGGACAAATGAAAGCTGAACAATTATCAACAGTTATTAATAATACAGATAACGCCCTCGCATTAATTGATGATAAAGGGTATATTCATATTGTCAACCGTAAATTTCTCTCCATGCTAGGGAAAACGTCGAAAGATTATATCGGACACCTCTATTATGAAGTCATTAGCGACCAGAAAATACAAGAGACCATTCAAGAAGCCTTTTTATATGAAAAAAGTATTAAACACTCATTTACTAAAAAGATTGAGCTCTCGAATCATTATTATGAAGTAATTGGGGCACCAATATTTGATGAACGGAATATGGCAAAAGGGATCGTTCTTGCATTATATGACGTCACAGAAATAAAACGTTTAGAAATTATGCGCAAAGATTTCATCGCAAATATATCCCATGAGCTAAAAATGCCAATTAAATCGATTCGCGATTCAGCAGATGTGTTAATGCAAAATATAGGCCATGGTTTGGAAGAACAAAATAAAGAAAATATGGAAAATATACTTGTTAGCAGTACTCGTAGTAAAGTATTGATCGATGACTTGTTAACTATATCAAGACTAGAGCAAGAGGATTTTCAACTAGACTTCGAAACCGTGTCGATGGATTCGATTTTAGAGGAGATCCTCCCACAATTAAAAGAAAAAGCAAAGCTCGTTCATGTTCAATTATCAATTGAGGTTGAAGAGGCATTAAAAATCATTGCTGACCGGAATAAAATTAAAGAAATGATCATTAACTTACTGTCTAATGCCATTAACTACACCACTGAATCTGGTACAGTAAGTGTCTTGATGAATCAACGAGATAACCATGTTCTGATAGAGGTGAAAGATACAGGTATTGGTATTAGTGAACAAGCGCTTCCCCGTATTTTCGAGCGCTTTTATCGTGTTGATGAAGAACGGAGTAGGGTTCGTGGTGGAACAGGCCTCGGATTGTCAATTGTTAAGCATATCGTTGAAGTTCATCATGGTGAAGTTAAGGTTGAAAGTGAACTTCAAAAAGGAACAACGTTTACAGTGTTTTTACCATTGGATTCTTCCAAAAAAATCGCTTAGATTTATCAAGGAACCACTTATGATTCATAATCGATTCATTTACTTAATGAATTTCATAATTCCTATTTATAGCTATATCACTCCAACAGCGAAGTGACACAGCTGGTTATGGTAATTATGAAATTCATTCAACCTAATGAATTTCATAATACCGGTTTAGTGCAACACCGCTACAACATATAGTTTCGTTGATCCGTTCTTAACTACATACTGTATCGATATTGCCGCTTTTGGCAATTATGAAATTCATTCACACAGTATATATTTGATTTTATTAGAAATAACAAAAATGTTTTGCTAGGTCGTTTACCGAGTAAAGGTGAAAATAATCATCGGGAAATCATTGGAGTGAAATATCAGAGCTCACTACACTCTAATGGAATAAACTATGTC
>DATGSG010000117.1:0-2386 GCA_035302925.1 Virgibacillus sp.
TTTATTATAGAATGATCTAATTTCACCTTGTACCAAAACTATTTAAAAAGGTATTTCTAAAATGATTTTAGTACCGGAGTTTTCTCTTGAATGTATTGATAGATCACCATCAACAGCACGGGCCCGTTCCTCCATGCTTGATAGACCGACTCCACGTTTCACTGTTTTCATATCGAAACCTTTTCCTTGATCTTTTATCATGATACGAATCCGATCTGACATTTCCCTAATCGTAACGGATGCCTCATCTGTGTCAGCATATTTCCAAATATTTGTTAGGGATTCTTGAATGACCCGATAAATAGTAATCTCCTTGTGCTCACTGAATCGTTTTGTTACATAACAATCAAAATGCACATTAATTTGATTATGTTCGGAAAAGTAGTTTAGGAAAGAACGAATAGCGGGAACAAGCCCTAAATCATCAAGAATGGATGGCCTTAGCTGCCACGAAATATCTCTTATTTCTTCTATGATCGCTGTTGTTTCTTCTTCCATCTGTTCTAAAAGTGGATGCGATATTTCAGTCTTTAACCGGGTAATTGTAATGAGATGACTGTATAAACTTTGTCCAATCCCATCGTGAAGTTCCCTTGACAGATGTCTTCGCTCATCTTCTTGAACATTAATTCTATTGCCCGTCAATATTTGTAATTCTTGTTCTGCTTCCTTGCGTTCTGTTACTTCATAACGAATTGCTAAATATTGATAGGGCTTTCCCTGGTTATCAAGGAATGGAACAATGGTTGTGTGTACCCAGTAGTATGAGCCATCTTTCGCTCTATTCTTTATTTCCCCCTCCCAAATATTCCCACTCGCTATTGTTCGCCATAAAAATTGAAAGAATTCTTTCGAATGATAGCCTGAATTAATCATTCGATGATCTTGTCCCAACAATTCGGCTGGGGAGTATTTTGAAACCTTACAAAACTGTTCATTTGTATATGTAATTTTTCCCTTTTGATCAGTAATCGCAACAATACTTGATTGATCAAGAGCATATTTTAAGTCAACGAGTTCATTTAAATGATAGGATTGTTGATGGTTTAAACGTTTTTGATCCTTGATCCTGTTAAAAACAATAAAGGAATAAAAATTTTCATCTAAATAAAAGGTATTCATTCTAAAAAGTAGCGAAAAAGTAGTTCCTTTCTTCGTTTTCCCATATTCGTGGACAACCTTTCCATCCTCCATATCATTTAAATCTACATCTGGCATTACTTCATTAATTTTTCTGCCAACTAAACCATGTTCTTTATAGTCAAAATGGATGCATGCCTTCTCATTTGCATATACAATCATCCTCGATTCATTTAATAAAATCGTAGCTTCACTTGAACTTGCTAATAGTCTTCTGTTACGAATCAAGCCTCTTATGTTTATATCAGCTTTAACTGGATGATCCACTCGTAAATCTTCAGGCACCCATTTGATATTCTTGGCAGCTTGATTGATAATCTCTTGCTCTTGAATTGATATCGGTTTATCTGTCCGATTTCCAACCAATAACACAGCTTTGGCAACTCCATTATCAAAAACCGGGGTAGCAAAAGCATATAACAGTCCCTCGGCAAGCATGATTGGATAATCCCTTACTTGACCGTGTATATCATTTGGGAAGTTATGGATTTCCATCGAATTCCCTGTTGAAATTACTTGTCCTGCAATTCCTTTTCCATAATAAGCGGAAAGTCTCTTATAGATTCCTCCACTACTTCCAGTTGCAATATTCCACTTTATTTCAAGCCCATCATCACTTTGGAGGGCAAAACCTACAAAATCACAAATGTCTAGATTCAATATATTTTGGCACGTATCTTCTACTTCTTTATTATTAATATGCTCATACATTTGCAAACAACCTCTAAATTCCATAGCCGATGAGTCCTTTTTTCAGTGCTAACGAAACAAGTTCTGGTCGTTTACGCATGCCTAATTTTCCCATCAAATTTCCGCGATGTGAATCAACTGTTTTCACACTGATAAATAACTGTTCTCCAATTTCTTTATTTGAAAACCCCTTAGCAATGAGTGTTAATACTTCTTTCTCACGGCCTGTGAGGAGATCAAATGTATCTGTATCACCTTGTTCAACACGATCTAAGTAATCCCCAACCAACCTTTTCGTTGCGGCAGGCAATAAATAGGCATCACCATCGTGAACAGCATAAATGGCCGCTACAAGCTCTTCATGTGGTGCACTTTTTAAAATACTGCCTGATGCTCCTGCTTGAATTGCTCTAAATAAATATTCCTCGTCTTCATGCATGGTTAAAATGAGGATTTCCGTTTCCGGTAGTTTTTCCTTCAGTTCAGAAGTAGCTGATAATCCATCTTTTCCATGGGGCATACTTAAATCCATAATTACGACATCTGGTCGAAGTTC
>DATGSG010000118.1:0-13595 GCA_035302925.1 Virgibacillus sp.
TCAAGCCACATGAGTCGGTCACAATTTCGCTGGGCATACCTTAAACTATGCGTAACAATAATGACCATCTTCGCTCTTTCCACAAGTTCTTTCATCTTATCAGCTGATTTTTTACTGAATTTAGCATCCCCTGTATTTAAAGCTTCATCTAAAATCAGGATTTCAGGATCCAAATGTGCTGCTACACTAAACCCAAGTCGTGCCTTCATTCCACTCGAATAATATTTCATCGGCTGATCCATAAACTGTTCAATTCCTGAAAACTCTTGAATATCATTAATATAATAATTGATTAATTCCCGTTTAATGCCTAACATCATCCCGTTTAAATAGACATTCTCACGGCCTGTTAGTTCTTTATTAAAACCCATTCCTAAAGAAAACAAGGCCGTTACTTTTCCATCCACATGGATGTCGCCTCTGTCTTCCTTCAGAATACCGGTAATCACTTTACTTAAGGTTGTTTTCCCAGCTCCATTTGAACCAATAATTCCAAGAATTTCACCTTTATGACCTGTAAAGCTAATTTCTTTTAACGACCAAAACTTCTTTTCTCGTTTTTCGGTTTCGGTTTCTTTTTCTCTTTTAAACACATTAATGAGACGGGATTTATAGTCGTTTTGATTACTATCTGTATCAAAGTAGACTCCGACATCTTTTGCGACTATGACTTCTTCTTTGTCTTTCATCACTGTTTCCCTCGCATTCATTTTTTATCATGATTCACGTAAAAGACTGCGACCATACACCATTAATGATTTCATAATCCTTATTTATAGCTACAACAATTATGAAATTCACCAGATCAGCTTATAAAGCTTTAATGATTTTGTGTTCATTTTTACTAAAATGCCACACCATATAAACGATCACCACTAATGACAGCACGAAGATCACACCTAATTTCATAAAATTGGGTGTCTCATGATACATTAAAATATCCCGGTATGCATCAACATGAATGGCAATGGGGTTAATCGCGACAATCCAGCCATACTCTGGTGGCAATCGTCCACCTTCCCAAATGATTGGTGACGCATAGAAAAAGAGTCGTATCACATGGGTTAATAAATTATCAATATCACGGATAAATACGGTAAAGTATCCTAAGACAAGCCCGATCGCGAGTAAAAACACGAATGTTAATACAAGTAGAACCGGTAAATAGACCAGTTCGATTCCTGGGGTCACTCCATTAGCGATTAAGAAGATCGCAATGACGATTAACCCGAATAAAAAGTTAATAAACTGTGTAATCGAAAAGGACAATGGAAAAATCGACTTCGGTAAATACACTTGGTTAATAATCGAACTATACCGCAAAATGGACTTTGCTGAGGCGTTAATCGATGAACTAATCCATCGCCAAACAACAAGCCCGATGACAAGGAAGACAGCGAAATCTTCTCCCCCTCGTTCTAAAATAATGACAACTAAGAAATAATAGACAACAACGTTTAAAAGCGGATCTAATAACCACCAAAAATAGCCCAAATAGCTATTTCGATGCTCCGCTTTCAACCCTGATTTAACTAAGTAAAACAATAAGTCTTTTCGTTTGATCATTTCTTGTATATACGTTTTCATATCCATAATATTATATTGACACCGCCTAAAATAATCATCGGAGGACCGTCTATTGACAAGTCACTCCATTGTTTTATCTTGTCACTCTAAATTTGATGACATTGACGACTGATCGAATTGCATAATTTAAAAAGTACCAACTACTTTTCAGTATACTTTGTTTTTCGATATGCCGATAGACATACCAGTTTTGCTTCGCTGCCTTTACTTTATTGCTCGAAATCGAGCCTTCGACAAGTCGATATTTGGCAAGTACTTCCGGCAATCCATAAGCAAGAAATCCTGTCTTCATAATCGTCAACCAAAACACATAATCTTGTCGTGTTCGAATATTGATCATTCTTTCATTGCCAATCTTATCTTTATCCAGCATAACCGTCAAACATCCAATCACACAGTGTTTCATTAACTCATTATAGTCAACAGTCTCAGGCGCTTCGGTAATCGCATTCGTTTCGGTACCATCTTCTTCAATACGGACATATTTCGTAAATGAAAAGGCAATGTCTTTTTCCAGCATGAAGTCTAATTGCTTTACTAGCTTGTCTGGTAGCCATTGATCATCACTATCTAAAAATGCTAGAAAGCTTCCCGAAGCATGATCCATCGATGTGTTTCTGGCGATTGCTGACCCACTGTTTTCTGCTAATTGGATCAGTTTAATGCGTTCATCTGTTTGTTGATAGCTTTTAATAATCTCGATCGTCTGATCACTCGAACAATCGTCGGTTATGATCATTTCCCAATTGGAGTACGATTGGGCTAACACGGATTCAATGGCTTCGCCAATAAATCGTTCTGCATTATAAGCTGGTGTGATAATTGAAATTTTTATGTTTTGCGTTTGTTTCAATTTTCAGCACGATCCTTTTTCATTCTTCTGTTTTCATCTGTCTGTAAGAGTTCATCATACCAGTTGATTAACTTCTTTTCTTCGGTATGCCAATTCAATTCATTCTGAACGGCTTGCTTGCCATTCTCCCCCATCTGCTTTGCTTCTGCTTGATGTGTTCGTAAATACGCGATCGCTTCTTTAATTTCGGTATCATTATACGGATCGACCGCAATCCCGCATTCATGCTCTTCAATAAATTGTTTCCACTCTGGAAAGTCAGAGCAAATGACAGGGAGACCGGCATTCATATACTCAAAAAACTTCGTTAATTCTTTTTTCATATAATGTTCTGTTGGGGGGAATAAGGCGATCCCTGCCAACCAATTTTCATTTGTATAGGTGGCTTCAATATCAGCCTTTTCTACAAATCGATCAATGCCTTCTATATTGAGTTGATCTTGTTGATCGCCTGCGACTTCATACATCTCGTCAGCGAGTCCACGTGGACATTTACCGACAAAATGGACCGTCACCTGCGGATCGATCACAGGGATCTTCGCATGAATAAGGGCACCACGATCTGTTGTAACATTACCAGTATACACCAGTTTATCAGCTAATGGTTCATCTTCATGACCAGGCTTGTGCACCGGCTCTTGGAGTGTTGGATAATTAAGAATACATGTCCCTCGCCCGTAAATATCATAATAGTACTTCTCAGCGAGACAAAGCTCCATATTCCGCGTACATATCTTTTCCAGCCCCTGGTATATTTTCGCCGCCAACTTACGGATCGGGCGGTTCATATAATCCTTTTGTAAAATCCCTGTCACATAGTCTTCATGAATATCATAGATGACAACATTGTCTTTTTTCTTCAATAACCACCCAATAAGCAGTAACTCTGGATCATGAAAATGATACACATCTGCCTGTAGTTTCTTCGCCTGACGATAAGCAGCAATGGAACCGAAAATCATCCGCTTCACCCGATTGGTATAGGTCTTCACCGGGATATGTGTGATGTCTTCATAGGTCTGTGCCGTTTCCGTCGACGCTTGTGCGATTAACGTGACATCAAACCCAGCCTTGACCAGGGAATAACATTCTTTATGGTAGATCCGTGGATCATATGGATGATGCACTGTCGTCATATGGACAGCACGTTTCGGAGTATTCATATTCCATCATCTCCTCACATTCTGTCGTTTAGATGGGTCAATAACTTGGCTAAATGTCGATTCATATTGGTTTACGATGGTTTGTGCGGCAAATTCATTTGCACGTTGTAATCCTTTTTCAATACGTTCTGTCGTTTCTTGTGGGGACAAGGTTAGAACCTCATACATGGCATCTGCCATGTCTTGACTATTCCCTACCTCACAAATTGTACCGTATTTCCCATTTGCTAACACTTCTTCGGCACCTGGTTTGCAATTCGTTGAGACGACCGGGGTTCCGGTTGCTAATGCTTCAACGAGTACATGCCCAAATCCTTCCCGAAGCGATGACAAGGCAAAGAGATCCGCCTGTTTAAAGTACATATATGGATTCTTTTGAAATCCGATAAAATGAACAGATTGCTCGATATCAAGTTTTCGAGTTAATGCTCGTAATGTTTCTTCTTCTTCGCCAACTCCTAAAATAATGAGTTCACTCGGCAGTTTTTGGTTAACAATTGAAAATGCTTTAATTAATGTTTGTTGATCTTTATCCTTCACCAATCTTCCCGCTGTGACGATTGTTTTCGCATCGGTTTGAAAGAGCTGTTCATGTGTAGCTGGCATCAAACCAGTCTCAGCTTCGTGTGTTAGGTTTTTAAGATCAATTGGATTATAAATCACGGTAATCTGAGTGGGATTCACGTTGTACCGTTCCACCAGATTTACTTTCACTCCCTCTGATAGAGAGATCACATGACTCGCCAATCGATAAAACATCCCGTAAATGACTAATTTCAGATTCGCGGAATCTTCTTCACCAAGTAGCGCCGCTTCCCGGACGATGTTCTTCGCTTTCGTAAAAGAACATAATCGAGCCATGATCGCGATGAGATTATAATTTGGAATTGTACTAAATATGAGATCAGGTCGTTCTTGTCGAATCACTTTTGCTAAAGGGAAGATCGCTGAACGTAAACGTTTCGTATCTAATTTAATGAAGCGAATATCATCTTGCAAATATGCTTCATAACTCCCCTCATAATTAAGCGTGACGAGGATCGGTTCAAATTGAGTGCGGTCTATATGATTGATCACATTTAACAATGTTCGACCTGCTCCACCCGCACCTAATTGATAGATGAAAAATAGTACCTTTTTCTTTTCCACAGTTTTCAGCCTTCCCCTTTTCAAGCAATTCGCGATCTAAAACACGCTATAATACTTTAGAAATTATATCATAGCGTGACCAATAAAGAAATTGTTCGAATCATTCGGAGTTTTATGGAAGAGTATAGAAGACAAACAACAAGCGAATTCCTCTCTCTTGTTGTTTGTCAGACGATCAGATTCTGTATCAATATAAATAGCTTCTAGCGAGATTTGTTAGGAATTTAACTTCTTCTTCATAAACTCTTTCACATCATCATGAAGATCTTCACGGTTTAATGCGAAGTCGATTGTGGCCTGGACAAATCCGAGTTTGTCCCCAATATCATAACGTTTTCCGACGAAGTTATAAGCTAATAACCGTTCTTTTTCATTGAGTTTGACCAGTCCATCTGTTAATTGAATTTCTCCCCCTTGACCTGGTGCTAATTTTTCCAAGATCGGGAAAATGGCTGGCGATAAAATATAACGTCCCATGATCGCCATATTTGATGGCGCTTCTTCGACTGGTGGCTTTTCGATTAATGATTCAATTTCACGGATTGCTGGGCCAAAATCATTTTCAGCTACTGGTTTGATAATGCCGTACTTTGACACTTCCTCTTTCGGAACCTCATGTACGCCAATCACAGAAGATTGATGTTCATCATACACCGTGATCAGTTGTTGTAAACAAGGGACTTCTGATTCCACGATATCATCGCCTAACAAGACAGCAAAGGGTTCATCGCCAACAAAGGTATGTGCACAGGCAATCGCATGGCCAAGTCCTTTTGGTTCTTTCTGTCTAATATAATGAATATTCGCCAAGTTTGAGATCGACTGCACCATGTCTAGCATGTCATCTTTCTCTTTTTCGGCTAGCTTTTCCTCTAGTTCATAAGATGTATCAAAATGATCTTCAATCGCACGCTTGCCACGGCCCGAGATAATAATAATATCTTCGATGCCAGAGGCGACCGCCTCTTCAACAATATATTGGATGGTTGGTTTATCGACAATTGGCAACATTTCCTTTGGTTGTGCTTTTGTTGCAGGTAGAAAACGGGTACCTAATCCTGCGGCAGGAATGATCGCTTTTCTTACTTTCATTATGGTAGCCTCCTTCAATATGTAGAGCTTCTTATCTTGGTTTTTTCGTTCATTATCTATCTGTCAGTTTATCATAAGGCTCTATACTAGCCAATTTTATCGATAACAACCATGAAGTTATCCGGTTGTTTTTTCATTATATAGTAGCAATTGTTATTCTTGTTTAATGTAAAGGTGTATACTTGTTAACAAGTTAATGAATTTTATAACCCCTATTTATAGCTCATTATGGTAATTATGAAGTTCATTCTAAGGTTTATAAAAAAAGCGAGTAAAGGACGGCTAAAACAAAATGAATTTATATGAGAAATTACAAGCAAAAGAAGAAAAGTTGTCAGTCATTGGTTTAGGATATGTTGGCTTGCCTGTCGCCATCGAATTTGCTAAAAAATTTGACACTGTCGGTTTTGATGTTGATCAAGAAAAGCTAGACAAATATGTAAGTGGTCATGATGTGACAGAAGAAGTCGGCGATGACATGCTTCAAGCTTCTACGATCACTTTTTCAAGTGATGAAGCAGATGTAAAGACATGTAAATTTCACGTTGTCGCAGTTCCGACACCGATTAATACAGATAAGACACCAAATCTTGCTCCGATTATTAGTGCAAGTGAAACAGTTGGTCGTAATTTAACACCGGGCTCGATCGTTGTTTATGAGTCGACCGTCTATCCAGGGACAACCGAAGAAATTTGCATTCCCATTCTTGAAAAAGAGTCTGGATTGGTTTTCGGGAAGGATTTCAAAGTTGGTTACTCACCAGAACGCATTAACCCAGGTGATAAAGTGAACACATTAACAAAGATTATCAAAATCGTTTCAGGTTCTGATGACGAATCATTACGAGAAATTGCTGACGTCTATAGCGCCATCATCGAGGCAGGGGTTTATGAAGCGGAATCCATTCGTGTAGCCGAAGCGGCGAAAGTGATCGAAAACTCACAGCGCGATATTAATATTGCCTTCATGAATGAACTGTCAATGGTATTCAATAAAATGGAGATTAATACGCAAGCTGTCTTGGAGGCGGCTGGTACGAAGTGGAACTTCCTGGACTTTACTCCTGGTTTAGTTGGGGGACATTGTATCGGTGTAGACCCTTATTACTTCACATACAAAGCGGAACAATTGGGTTATCATTCACAAATCATTCTTGCAGGTAGGAAAGTAAATGACGGCATGGGTAAATACATTGCTGGGAACATCATTAAAATGATGATTAAGGCGAAACAGCAAATTGATGGAGCGCGAATTGGTATCTTTGGTCTCACATTTAAGGAAAATGTGGCCGATGTACGCAATACGAAAGTAATCGATATTATTGAAGAGTTAAACGATTATGGGGTCGAAGTACTTGTTCATGACCCTGTAGCAGTGGCTGATGAAGTCCTCGATGAATTTAATATTCGCCTCGTTGATAAAGAGGAATTAACTAATCTTGATAGTATCGTCTTAGCGGTTCCCCATGATGCATTTACTGAAATGTGGGATTTGGATAAACTGACTACTCTTTATCGTAATGATCAGCAAGTGTTAGTGGATATTAAAGGTGTCTTTAATCAGCAAGAATCTCAAGATCGTGGCCTCCATTATTGGAGTTTATAAACGACTTTATAAATAGCCAGCAGAAGGTCATTTAAAAAACCTTCCTGGCTATTTTTAAGTGATCATTCTATTGTCTACAAATAAGTGAGGAATGACTAAATGGAAGGGGATCGTCTTCATTAGTTGATTTCAGTCCTGCCTTCCTATAGCATACTGTATTTGAATAGTGACGTTATTTTTTAATAAGGTGAGGGGTTCTAGCGTGAATATTGAACAAAAGCCAAAATCAATCATTGTAATATTTGGGGCAACCGGCGATTTAGCACAACGTAAATTATTTCCCTCTATTTTTCAGTTATTTCAACAAGGGAAAATTAGTGATGAATTTGCGGTTGTTGGTGTAGCTCGTAGACCATGGACAAATGAAATTCTCCGGGAAAACATTAAACAGTCAATCGATTCACATGACGCTTCACAATCAGATATTGAGGCGTTTCTATCTCATATTTATTATCACCCTTTTGATGTGACAGAATCCTCTTCCTATCAGGGATTAGATGAGTTACTGAATAGACTCGAAGGAAACTATGACACCGACGGGAATCGCATCTTTTATTTAGCGATGGCTCCGGAGTTCTTTGGGGTGATTGCTCATAACATCAATGCACATGGATTGAAGGAATGTCAAGGATGGACACGCCTTGTCATTGAGAAGCCTTTCGGGCATGATTTGCAAACAGCGAAAGCATTAAACGATGAAATTCGCACCGGATTTGCCGAAGAAGAAATCTACCGAATCGACCATTATTTAGGAAAAGAAATGGTACAAAACATTGAAGTCATTCGATTCGCCAATGGAATCTTTGAACATTTATGGAATAACCGCTTCATTGCCAATGTCCAAGTCACTTCAAGTGAGACACTTGGTGTGGAAGATCGGGCACGTTATTATGATCGGTCTGGTGCTGTACGGGATATGTTGCAAAATCATATGTTGCAAATGGTCTCCTTACTTGCGATGGAGCCCCCGATTAATTTAACAACCGATGAAATTCGTTCCGATAAAATCAAAGTACTTCGGGCACTACGTAAAATTAAAGGACCAGAAATTGAGCAAAATTTTGTTCGGGGTCAATATGGAAGTGGAGCCATCGATGGTGAAGACCGGATTGGATATCGTGAGGAAGATCCTGTTTTAGCGGCATCGAATACCGAGACCTTTGTTGCGGGACGAATTATGATTGATAATTACCGTTGGGCTGGTGTTCCCTTTTATATACGGACAGGAAAACGAATGTCGAAGAAAGAAACAAAGATTGTTGTCGAATTTAAAGATATTCCAATGAAGTTATATTATGAAAATAAAGATGATAAACATCCGAACTTACTCGTCATTAATATTCAACCAAATGAAGGCATTACGCTCCATCTGAATGCCAAGAAGGCGGGATCAAGTTCTTTCGCAGAGCCTGTCCAACTGGCTTATATGAATAATAGTATCGATGGTATTAATACACCAGAAGCGTATGAAAAACTTCTGTATGATTGCATGCTTGGTGATGGCACGAATTTCACCCATTGGGATGAAGTTGCTTTAGCATGGGAGTTTGTCGATTCGATCTTAGAGGTTTGGGAAAATAATCAGGCAGCATTTCCTAATTACGCGTCCGGCTCGATGGGACCAGATGCTTCTGATCAACTGCTCGAACAAGACGGCTTTCATTGGTGGGAGTAGAGAGACCGTTATTCTGGATTGGAATAACATAGTTCGTTATTCTTTGTGGGAATAATGTAGAATAATAAAGGACATTATTCTTTGTGGGAGCAGAGAGACCATAGTCTTGCTGGGAATAGCATCGTTCGTTATTCTTTGTGGGAGTAGAGAGACCATAGTCTTGCTGGGAATAATATAGTTCATTATTCTTTATAAACCATTATTCTTAAAAAACATTGTTATTTATTTTAAAACAGCCTCGAAACTAAGTTTCGAGGCTGTTTTTGGCAATTATGAAATTTATTTAAGCCATTCGGTATGGAAGTCTCCTTCTTTATCGATCCGCTTGTATGTGTGTGCACCAAAATAATCGCGTTGTGCTTGCAATAAATTTGCTGGCAAGTTTGCCGTGCGGTAGCTGTCATAATATGCTAATGCTGCAGATAACCCTGGTACAGGAATCCCATTTTCAATAGCAATTTTCAAAACGTTACGTAATCCGGACTGGTATTTGTCGACAATCCCTTTAAAATAAGGATCAAGCAATAAGTTTGGTAATTGCTGATCACGGTCATATGCTGCCTTAATATCCTTCAAGAAAGCCGCGCGAAT
Organism: Virgibacillus sp.; assembly: GCA_035302925.1. Taxonomy (GTDB): domain Bacteria; phylum Bacillota; class Bacilli; order Bacillales; family Amphibacillaceae; genus CALAMD01. The sequence goes on from DATGSG010000118.1 coordinate 9,717, forward strand.
AATACAGCCCCCTCTGAAGATCATAGCAATTTCTCCATATTGTAAATCCCAATCATAGGTTTCGGAAGCAGCTCTCATCTGAGCAAATCCTTGTGCATAGGAACAAATTTTACTCATATAAAGGGCTTGGCGAATCGATTCAATGATTTCCTGCTTATCTTCTTCAGAAACGAGATTCACCGGAGGACCTGATAAGACTCCGCTCGCATGAACACGTTCATCCTTCATTGCTGAGAGATACCGGGCAAAGACAGACTCTGTAATAATCGGCAACGGTGTTCCTAAGTCAAGTGCGCTTTGACTTGTCCACTTTCCGGTCCCTTTTTGGGCAGCTGTATCGAGAATTTGATCAATTAATGGTTCACCTGTCTCCTCATCTATTTTCGTAAAGATATCAGCGGTGATCTCGATTAAATAACTATCTAGTTCCCCTTCATTCCATTCAGCGAACACATCATGAAGTTCCCGCGCATTTAAGCCGAGTACATGTTTCATAATAAAATAAGCTTCGGAAATGAGTTGCATATCTCCGTATTCAATCCCATTATGAACCATTTTCACATAATGGCCTGCCCCGTCTGGTCCGATGTATGTTGTACAAGCTTCCCCATCGACTTTCGCTGCGATCGCTTCTAAAATAGGTTTCACCAATTCATGGGCTTCTTTTTGGCCACCTGGCATGATCGATGGTCCTAATAAGGCCCCTTCTTCTCCACCGGATACTCCGGTTCCAATAAAGTGGATCCCATGTTCTTCTAACTCTTCACTGCGACGTTGGGTATCTTTGAAAAAGGTATTCCCACCGTCAATTAAAATATCGCCTTGGTCAAGCAATGGTGTGAGCTCTTGGATGACAGCATCTGTCGGATTTCCCGCTTGCACCATCAATAAGATCTTTCGTGGTGTTTCCAATGATTCCACAAAGTCTTCTAGATTGTATTGCGGAGAAACTTGCTTCCCCTCCGCCTCCAACATCATCTCATCGGTCCGTGATGATGAACGGTTATAAACAGAAATAGAGTATCCTCGTGACTCAATATTAAAGGCTAAGTTTTTACCCATTACGGCGAGTCCAATTACACCGATTTGTTGTTTTGTCATATTTATTTTCCCTTCTTTCCGAGGTGGCTACCCTCTCGCTTCTATAATGTTTCACTATATGTTGATGATTTTCATAATCCCTATTTATAGCTCTATCACTCCAATATCGAAGTGGCATAGCTTGTTACGGTAATTATGAACTTCATTCAATGTATGTACTGAGTTCGTCCCTGCCCCATTAAAATAACGATGTGAACAAGTAGTTTTATTATAGCAGAAAGATTAGCTTATTTCTGCTCAAAGCTTTCAACGATAACAACACACACTGGCAGGTATGTTGTGGAAGATCATCAACCCGCTTTGCCGAACAGACACGAGTGAATAAGTCCTTCCTTTGTTTATGAATATTCAGTATAATGAATCAATAGAGTGTCATGAATTTTATAACAAAAGAGGAGTGAGGAAAAATGGACAGTGAAATGGAGAATATGATCGCCCGTGCTAGACGTCATACATTAGGAGATTTATTAGCCCGCACACGGGATAAGGCGCCAGATAAGTTTGCGTTAGCCTATCAAGAGCAACGGTTGAATTACGCTCAATTTGATGATCTTGTCAATCAAACAGCGCAAGGTTTCCTTGATCAGGGAATGAATAAAGGCGATATGATTACCGTCATGTCAACGAATAGTTTGGACTTTGTCATCACCATATTTGCATTGGCACGAATGGGCGCGGTTATGATCCCGATTAATTATATGCTTTCAACAGATGAGGTCCAATATATTTTGGAACATGCCGAAGTAGATGGTTTGATTGCTTCTGAAACATATGCACCGCTCTTAGATCAAGCGGCAGGGGACCGAATGATTCCCCATCGTTATCTAATGGATATTTCGCATGCGAGTGAATCACTCCCCATGTGGACACCACTCGCCACGATTCGTGCTGATCAATCAACAGCATTTGTCCATGTCGATATGAAAGACGATGATCTAGCTCATGTGTTGTATACGAGTGGTACGGAATCACGACCAAAAGGAGTGATGCTCTCACACCGCTCCATCACAAGCGAATATGTCAGTTGTATTGTTGACGGGAAAATGGATACCGAAGACATTGCGATCCATGCGCTCCCCCTTTATCATAGTGCACAGTTGCATGTCTTTATGGGCCCGAGTGTTTATATTGGCTCCAGCGGAATTATTTTAGAGGCGGCTTCTCCAGCGGTTATTTTGGAAACGATTGAACAACAAGGCGCAACCCTATTATTTTGTCCGCCAACCATTTGGATTGCCTTACTACGTCATCCTGATTTTGATAAACGCGATTTATCGACTTTGAAGAAATGTTATTATGGCGCAGCGATTATGCCGATGGAGATTTTAAAAGAGTTAGCCGAACGATTGCCACATGCTCAGTTCTGGAATTTCTATGGCCAAACAGAGGTCGCTCCTTTAGCGACTGCCCTCCAGCCAGAAGATCAGTTGCGCAAACTCGGATCTGCTGGGAAGCCGGCCTTACATGTGCAAACAAAAATCATCGATGAATCAGAAAATGAACTTCCGCGTGGAGAAGTAGGTGAAATTGTCCACCGTACACCACATGCCATGATGGGATATTTGCATGATCCTGAGAAAACAGCGGAAGCTTTTAAACAAGGCTGGTTCCATAGTGGTGACTTAGGTGTAATCGATAAAGAAGGCTATTTAACGATTATTGACCGTAAAAAAGATATGATTAATACAGGTGGTGTTAATGTATCAAGCCGTGAAGTAGAGGAAACCATTTATGAATTGGACGGTGTTTCGGAAGTCGCGGTGATTAGTATTCCGGACCCGTATTGGATTGAAGCTGTTTCCGCCATTATCTTGTTGAAAAAAGAGGCACAGTTGCGTGAGGAAGATGTCATTACCTACTGTAAATCAAGACTATCCTCCTTTAAAGTACCGAAACATGTCGAGTTTACTGATACATTGCCAAAGAATCCGAGTGGCAAGGTGATGAAACGGGCTTTACGCGATCAGTATGAACATCATTTCCAAAATAAATAACTGACTCAAGAAACAGAGGCTTCCCTCTTTCAATAAGAGGTTCAGTTACGGGGGAGAAAACTACAAATAACAAACTATCTATGGATCCAAATCGCAATAGATTTCGCATCCCTGTTTTTATTGATTTCATAGGACTTATTCCACTTTATATAGATAAATAACACATATAATAGCACTACAATTAGCAGGAGCACATAAATTTATGTGCCCTAATATGTGTGATAATGATAATGACATTTTTTAAAATTTACCTAAACGAATGAACTTCACGTAAACAAGCAATTACTATGTTAAAATACAATAAAAGATGGGTCTTCAACAAACTGGGCCAGATTGTTTAACAACATGTTTTACAAGGTAGAATAACAACCACTAAAATAAACTTGGAGGTTTAAAAAGTATGAAACAATTGGGAACGCTATACTTTTTCTGTGGGAAAATGGGCGCAGGAAAATCAACTAAATCAAAACAAATGGCAATAGATAAACATGCGGTACTCTTATCTGAGGATGAATGGCTTTCATCTCTTTATCCCAATCAAATCGAATCATTTGAAGACTATCTAAAATTTTCGGCGCAGATCAAGCCGTTGGTGAAAATGCATGTCCAAAATATATTAAATGTCGGTACAGATGTAGTGATAGATTTTCCAGCTAACACTCAAAAGCAGCGAAAGTGGTTTTTGGATATGGTGTTAGATGTCAATGCAAGCCATCAACTAATTTTCCTTAATCTAAATAACGAGCAATGCTTACGTCAAATTGCACAAAGGCGTAACGAACAA
>DATGSG010000119.1:0-13063 GCA_035302925.1 Virgibacillus sp.
GTGGACATAATTCCTGTTCCATCCTCATCATCACCCCTTTCTATGTTTATACAAAACAACCACTAACCTCTTTGATTACAAATAGTAACTATTATTATCATATCACAATGAACGTTTCGATCAAAGTTAAAAAAATGATGAATCATATTGTTTTATTTTTGGGGGAAGTAATGGTTGGTAATTTCCCTAGATTATGGAATAATAGTAGAATGAGAGCGATTACCAATACACGGGAGGTAAAATAATGGTCAATCAACATACGAAAGAAAAGTATGCAGAATTAGCATTACGAACAGGCGTTAATTTACAAAAGGGACAAGCATTAATGATTAATTCATCGATTGAAGGTGCTGACTTTACAAGAATTGTAGTACGAAAAGCTTATGAGTTAGGGGCGAAAGATGTCCATGTAAATTGGTCAGATGATGAGTTAACATTGTTGAAATATGAGTATGCCCCAGAAGAGGTACTAGCAGAATTTCCGGATTGGCGTGTCATGTTGCATAATGATTATGCTGAAGATGGAGCAGCTTTGTTGTCGATTAGTTCTACAAATCCGGATTTATTAACAGATATTGATCCATCACGTGTTGCCTTAGCAAGTAAAGCATCTGCACAAAAGATGACGAAGTTTCAAGACTTTGTTATGAATGATAAGATCACCTGGTCGATTATTTCCATCCCAACAGGAGACTGGGCACAAAAGGTGTTCCCGAACAAGTCACGAGCAGAAGCGATGGAGAGCTTATGGGAAGCCATCGTGAAAATAGTCCGTGTTGATAAAGAAGATCCGATTGCAGCGTGGGATGCTCATAATGAAACATTAAGCAGAGCAGAAAAAATATTGAATGATAAAAATTATGAGAAATTAATCTTTACGGGACCGGGAACGAATTTGAAGATTGGCTTACCAAAGGGACATATTTGGCAAGGTGGTTCAGCTGTGTCCGAGTCTGGAATTACATTCAACCCCAATATGCCGACAGAGGAAGTTTTCTGTATGCCACATAAGTATGAGGTGGAAGGTACTGTGACGAGTACAATGCCATTGAACTATGGAGGCACGATTATCGATAACTTCAGTATGACGTTTAAAGAAGGAAAGGTGGTTGATTTTAAAGCTGAGCATGGGGAAGAGGCCTTAAGGCATTTATTAGATACAGATGAAGGTGCACGGCGTTTAGGCGAGGTCGCACTCGTTCCTGATGAATCACCGATCTCACAATCGGGGTTAATCTTTTATAATACATTGTTTGATGAGAATGCGTCCTGCCATATTGCGTTAGGAAAAGCCTATCCAACGAATTTAGAAGGTGGTTCATCGATGAATAAGACAGAGCTTGATGAACACGGAGCCAATGATAGTCTGACACATGTTGATTTCATGATCGGTTCGAAGGAATTAGATATCGATGGGGTAAAACAAGATGGAAGTACAGAAGCTGTCTTCCGTAAAGGTACATGGGCGTTTAATATTTAAAATAGACAAGCTAAATTAAAAATCCTGCTAGAGACATGTCTAGCAGGATTTTAAACTCGTAGATCCGAGTAATCAAGCGTTATAGCAATTCATTCTTCACTAAAACAGCTTTAATTTTTGTATAATCATATTCATCAGGAAGTGCTTCTCTCAGCGACTTTAAGGAAGTCTTCTCAGCCTCTTCATAAACGGTTAAGATGGCCGCTTCTTCTGCCTGATTAAAGAAGATGTCCCAGGCGATCGAATAGCCTGATTGATAGGCTTTAAAAATATGTCCTTCAATCGTCTGTGGTGATAAGTCACGAATGACGGCTATTTCCTTCAATGACTTTCCGGATGAGAACATCTGGTAACTGGTAATATGGCTTGGTCCACTATCTTGATTGTTCGTCGATCTAACTTTTGTTCTCCCGACAGATGAATGAGTAACCTTGATCTTCGGCACCACATCAGGGTGTTCGCTTCTCCACGTTTGGATCGTCTCCATAAATATTTCCCCATATTGGTCGTATTTTTTAACACCAATCCCTTTAATCTCCAACATTTCTTCTTCTGTTTCGGGAAAATAACGACAGAGGTCTCTTAATGTAGCATCAGAAAACAACACATATGGAGGAACCTTTTTCTCATCAGCGATTTTCTTCCGTAAAGCACGGAGAACGGTAAAGAGTTCTTCATGATAATCGACTTTTTCATTCGTCGGAATCGGTGCCGTGTAAATCCAAACGGGTTGATCTCCTTTTAACACATCAACAGATTTTTGATTGAGCTTCAGAGTTGGAAATTTACCTTCTTCAGCAGAAAGAATGTTTTCGGCGATCAGGAAATTGATCCGCTCGATTAATTCCCTTTCTGTATAAGCAGATAAAATGCCGTATGTCGACAATTTATGCAGGCGGAATGAGAGAATCTTCTTGTCTTTCGATCCACGTAGCACTTTTGCCGTCATCGTAACGCCGAACCGCTCACCCATTCGCTTCACACAAGATAAGATCATTTGTGCTTCTTCCGTAATTTCTGTTTTTTCTTGTCGATGTAAACAATTACTACAACGATCACAACGGTATTCGGAACTTGTATCATTGAAGTAATTTAAAATTGCAGCGGTTAAGCAACTATGGGTATGACAATAATTAATCATGGATTGAAGCTTTCGGTATTCACCTAACCGGGCTTCATCATCCATTTGTGATTGTTCGATTAGGAATTTTTGTAATTGTACATCTTGTGGTGAAAACAGTAAGATACAATCACTCGCCTCACCATCTCGACCGGCACGTCCAGCTTCTTGGTAATATGATTCGATATTCATGGGCATAGCATAGTGAATGACATAACGGACGTTTGATTTATCAATTCCCATTCCAAAGGCATTTGTGGCAATCATGACGGATTTCTCATCATGGATAAATGCAGTTTGTGCGCGCTGACGTTCGATTTCAGATAAGCCTGCATGATATTTTTCAACGGGAATGCCGCGTTTGCTCAATAAATCATATAATGAATCAGCTTGTTTTCGTGTAGCAGTGTAAATTATACCTGATTCATTTTTATGCTTTTCTAAGAAAGATCGAACATAAGCGGTTTTATCTCGCCCTTTTACGATATGAAAGGATAGATTATCACGTTCAAATCCGGTATTAATCACATGTGTATCATCGATGTGTAGCAAGTTTTGAATGTCATGAATGACTTCTTCTGTTGCTGTTGCGGTTAACGCAATAAATACCGGGATATTTTTTAGTTTTTTTAGATTCGGTAAGATGGAGCGATAACTTGGTCTAAAATCATGTCCCCATTGTGAGATACAATGCGCCTCATCAAAGGCGACTAATGAAAGCCGGATCCGGCTCACTAAATTTGTAAAATAAGCTGATTCAAATCGCTCAGGTGCGACATATAGAAATTTATAATGTCCCGCTGCTACTTGTTTTAATCGTTCGCGTTGTTCTTCCATGGTTTGCGAACTATTGATAAAGGTTGCTGAAATTCCGAGAGCTTGGAGTGCGTCTACTTGGTCTTTCATAAGGGATATGAGTGGAGAAATAATGATTGCTGTTCCATCTAGCGATAATCCGGGGATTTGGAAACAGAGCGATTTTCCGCCACCAGTAGGCATCACGGCAAGTGTGTTATTTCTATGTAACACATGATTAATTGTTTCTTCTTGGCCAGGTCGAAAGGATTCATAACCAAAATAGGTTTGTAAGATATCTTTTTCTTTGACGATCAAATGATTCACCCCTCTTCCAACTCATCGTACCATATAATAAATCTAGATTGTATTCCGAATGTTTAACTGGATTTAAAAATGGAGGAAGGAAAGGAATGAGCAGCACTCAAATGGAACTCTAATCAATCATCAAAATGAACGTAATGAGCAGATAAAGTACGCTTAAGTTGAATGAGGTGACTTAAAAGACAATTCGATATAATGGAAATATAATTTTACTCATAATTAAAGGCAAAAACTGTTTACATTCCTTTCGATCCCGTTTACAATAATCTTTATATTTAATTTGCAAGATATAAAAAGGAATTGATTGATGACTTAAATGATTCCTTTTAGGGGGTATATTATGGTTCCGACTATTTTAACAACAATTATGTTAATTGGATTATTAGGAATTGGCTCTCAATGGGTAGCATGGCGTTATCGAATGCCTGCAATTGTGGTCATGTCCATTACTGGTTTAATTGTAGGGCCGGTACTCGGTCTCATTAATCCGGAAGAAGACTTTGGAAACCTATATGATCCAATTATTTCTGTCGCTGTTGCCATCATTCTTTTTGAAGGTAGTTTAAATTTAAAATTCAAGGAACTTCGGGGACTGGGAAGACCAATTTTCCGAATTGCCACGATCGGAGCGTTTATCGCTTGGATTCTTGGTTCGTTAACAGCGCATTATATAGCAGGACTCTCACTAACAGTCGCTTTTGTAATTGGGGGATTATTCATTGTTACCGGACCCACGGTAATTATGCCTTTGCTTCGTCAATCAAAATTAAGACCACGACCAGCGAAGATACTCAAATGGGAAGGTATTATTGTTGATCCAATTGGCGTATTATTAGCTGTTTTGGCCTTTGAAATCATCACGTTTATAACAGGTAGATCCTCAAGCGGTACCGCTTTAATCATGTTCTTTGTTGTTGCTATATTAGCGGTTGTTCTCGGTTGGGTTTGTGGGAAATTTATCGCTTGGTCTTATGATAATGGGTATGTACCGGAGTTTTTAAAGTCACCAGTCGTGTTTATCACGGTCATTCTTTGCTTTACGGTTGTCGATGAGATCATGCATGGAACAGGTCTACTCTCTGTTACCGCAATGGGAATGACATTAGCGAATACGGGAACAAGTTCGGTTGCAGATATGCGTCACTTTAAAGAAGATATATCGATTTTATTAATCTCAGCTATCTTCATCATGTTAACTGCTTCCTTACAAGTAGATACCTTATTACAGATTTTCAGCCCTAATATTATTGGGTATGTTTTATTAATGATGTTCGCAGTTCGACCCCTTTCCATCTTCTTATCAACGATAGGGACAGATCTACAACTCAGTGAAAGGACATTGGTTGCTTGGATTGCCCCCAGAGGGATTGTCGCATTAACCGTTTCGGGTTATTTTGCGAGTTTATTAGGGAATGCTGGATATGAAGATGCTGGTATTTTACTTACCTTAACATTTGCCCTTGTATTCTTTACGGTTGTTGCACATGGGTTTTCCATCGGTTGGTTTGCTAAGAAACTCAATTTATCGCTAGAGGGAAAACCAGGAATATTAATTGTGGGTAGTAATCGATTCACAGCAGAGCTAGCCAAATCACTGATGAAAACCAAATCACCTGTCATGATGATTGATTCATCTTGGCAAAAATTACGTCATGCTCGAAATAATGGAGTGCCTTTTTATCATGGGGAGATGCTTTCTGAGCAGACAGAATATAATTTAAACACGATCCCATATGATTATTTAATTACGGCATCAGAATCCCATTCGTACAATGCCTTAGTCTGTACGACATTTATGCCGGAATATGGGCGTACGAATGTATTCAAAGTCAGTCCTTTTACACAGGATGAAAATAGTTTAGCAGATACGGTAGCTCAAGTTGGCGGTCAAGTTTTATTTAGAAAGAATATTTCTATGGTCGATTTAACGAGTAAAGTAAATGAAGGCTATGTTTTCCGACAAACGAAAATCACACCTCAATATGGGTATAAACAATATCGAGAGGAAAAAGATGACTCCACTGTATTTTTATATTTAATTAAGCCTTCAGGGCAAGTTAGGTTTTATACAGAAGATATGCGTCTGATGATCGGGGATGGTGATGTTATTGTCAGTTTGACACCACCGAATAAGGAAAATCAGAAGATTAAAGAGAAGATAGAAATACAAAGAAATGGGAACAACAAGTTGAACTGATCCCATCCAGATAAAAACGGCTTTAGCACCTTATTGATAAGGAGCTAAAGCCGTTTTGCTGTTTTGGGTACGAGCAGGATAAGTATAAAGTCCTTGAGCCATCTATTTTGAAGATAAGGGACTTAGGCGTTGGATTCCAATGTGTCGATATGCTTGTTTAGTGCCGCAATCTCTTCTTCTAAATGGACTAACTGTTCCTCTGCAGAAGACACTCTACCCCCAACAAACTCTAATTTGTCCATATCTTCCTGAATGCGTACATAATCTGATTTGAGCTCAGCAAGGTTTGCTTTGAGCTCTTTAATGGTTGTCATCTCTATTCACCTCTTCATGATAGTTTAATTCGATCAGCTAGCAAAAGACAAGTAATATTATAGATTAAAGTAGAGAATCAGCTTTATCATCTTGTGAATGTTCAAATGTTTTATAAAAGTGTACGAATATCGTCTTGATGATCGCGTAAAAAGGTACGGCAAATAAGATTCCGAGGAATCCAGCAATCCCCCCAGCAGCTAAGATCACTGTAATCACTGTTAATGGATGCAGGGCAAGTACACGTCCCATGACATTCGGAGAAATTAAGTTACTCTCAATTTGTTGGGCAATCAATGTAATGATCGCAACCCAAACGACCATAATGGGGTCCTGAAAGAAAGCGACAAGGAGTGCCGGAATCACGGCAAGGAATGGACCGAGAAAAGGAATCACATTCATGAGCATTCCAAATAGAGCAATGGTTAAGGCGTAATTCAAGCCAATAACCAAATAACCGATAAACAATAAGATGCCAAGAAAGAAACTAACAATCAGTTGTCCTTGAATAAAACCAGTTAGAACAACGTCAATTTTACCTAATAAACGCTTAATATTATCGGCCTTTTTCTTTTTAAATATCTGTGTAATAAACGGAACGAGCTTATCGCCGTCTTTTAGCATGAAGAATAAAAAGAACGGGATAAGAAACAGAGAAAGTACTAAGGTGACGAGATGTGTAATAATTCCGAATAGGTAACTGATTGCATTTTCTACATACACTTGGATGTTGTTCATAAAGTCATTAATCGCATCATCAATTTGTTCAGGAATAATGATTTGATTCGATTGTAATGAGAGAATTAAGTTTTGGGTACCCTTTACCATCTTCGGAATGTTGTGGATTAGATTCTCGATTTGATGTTGAGCGATGGGAAAGATGTACAAAATAAATAGAAATAAGAGACAAGTAAGGATAAGAAAAACAAGTAAAATAGCTAGAATCCGATGTATTCTTAACTTGTTTTCAAAGAAATGCATGACAGGCTTTGTTAAATAATAAAGAATTCCAGCTCCGATAATTGGAACAGCAACAGCGCCAATGTATTTGCCCATCGGGTCAAAAATAAAACTCGTTTTAGATAGTAATAGAATTAATAGAAATATGAGTATCAATAAAACCAGTGTCTGGAACCAACGTTTATTTTGCAATCTATTTCACAACCTTTTTATTAGTAATGAGCTTACGGTATTCTTATATAAGGAATACCCCCTAATGAGAGGATGTACACGTGCAGAAGACTATTATTCTCTATATTAGCGTTTAGCGACTAGAATAGATAGGTGAATGAATCTCATAATTACCGTAACCAGCTATATAGGAGTAATGTAGCTATGAATAGGGATTATGAAGTCCATTAAGGTATGAAGTTGTACACGATCCATTATATCCCGAAAAGGGAATAGATAAACTTTTTAGCCACCATTTTCCAGAGCGGTGCATCTGCAAGACTCAGACTGTATCATCCAATTAAGGTATGGTAAAATTAGGGTATACATAGATTTGTATGAAGGAGAGATGAACGTGAGCAGTTGGAAAAAAGAGTATCATAAATGGGTGACACATAAAGATCTTGATCCGATCTTAAAGCAGGATCTGGCTGATTTAAAAGGGAACAATTCTTTACTGGAGGAAGCATTTCACCAAGAACTCGCATTTGGTACGGGTGGAGTACGAGGAATTCTAGGACCAGGAACGAACCGATTGAATCAATACACGGTTAGAAAATCAATTAATGGGTTAGCTAATCATTTAAAATCAACACAAACAGATTATAAAGAACGCGGGGTGGTGGTGGCGTATGATTCTAGGTATATGTCGGAAGCCTTCTCTTTAGAAGTTGCTCGTGTCCTAGGAGTCCATGGGATTAAGACTTATATCTTTACAACACTTCATCCAACACCATTATTATCGTTTGCTGTACGTCATCTTCAGACGGTTGCTGGAGTCATGATTACGGCTAGTCATAATCCACCCGAGTATAATGGGTTTAAAGTTTATAATGAAGATGGTGGTCAATTAACACTAGAAGAGGCGAGTGAAGTGATTGCAGCCATCAAACAATCAGAGGATGGTTTAACGGTACCTGTAATGGGGGAGCAAGCGTTAGAAGATAAAGAACGATTATATTGGGTTGGTCATGACATTGATCAAGCTTATTTAAAAGAATTAGCACGATCATCTAAATTAGATGCAGCTGCCAAGCAGGAACCTAAAGATGTGAGCATCGTATTTACGCCTCTACATGGAACGGGTTTTGATCTTGTTATGAAAGGATTACAGCAATTACAGTTTAATAATGTTCATGTGGTTGAAGAGCAGATTATTCCTGATCCAGAGTTTTCAACGGTTACATCGCCAAATCCGGAAGAACCGCAAGCCTTTGCGCTAGCCATTGAGCAAGGGAAACAGCATCATGCGGATATTTTACTGGCTACCGATCCAGATGCCGATCGATTAGGTGTTGCAGTGAAAGATGGGCAAGGAGAATATGTTGTTTTAACTGGGAATCAAATAGGCGTTCTTTTATTGGACTACCTCCTATCTCATAGTGACGCCTCACAATTAGAAAATGGGCGTGTTTTAAAAACAATTGTTACGACGGAATTAGGGAAGGCGATAGCCGAGGAATATGGTGTAGAAATCGTGAACACTTTAACAGGATTTAAATTTATTAGTGAAAAGATTAGACAATACGAGGAAACGGGTGAACAATTCCTGTTTGGTTTTGAAGAAAGTTACGGGTTTCTAATTAGTAGTATTTCCCGCGATAAAGACGCTATCCAAGCAACAACGATGATTTGTGAGGTGGCTGAGTACTGGAAAAAACAAGATAAAACATTACTCGATGCGCTCAATCTATTATACGAGAAACATGGATTTTATGTAGAAGGGATAACACAGCTCACGTTAAAGGGAATCGAAGGAACAGCGCAAATCGAAGCGCTCATGCAGCACTTTCGAGATACTCCACGATCGACAATCTCAGGATTCCACATTGAAAAAGTAGAGGACTATTTAACGAGCAAACGTACGGTTGTCGGGGATGTTAATAGAACAGAGCCTATCCATTTACCGAAGGAAAATGTAATTAAATTCTTATTAGAAGGAGATCGTTGGGTTTGTTTACGTCCATCTGGAACCGAGCCGAAGATCAAGTGTTATTATGGAGTTTGTGGAGAAAGTCACACGGAAAGTAATGCTGAATTAGCTGATTTACAGACAACAATGGAACAAATCATGAATGAAGTGATTGAAAAGGACTAACATTGTAAAAGAAGCTCGATTCGAAGAGCAATTGTTTAAATCATTGACAAGTTTCGTCATAAAGGTTTTAATATAGATAATATATATTTCCTAAAGGGGAGTAGCTGCACAATCTAAGTCGTCAATACGAGAATGAGTTCTCCGGCTTACTTGGCAACGAAAGTTGTTAGCGAGACCTTTACCGTGAATAGGTAAAGGTCTCGCTATTTTTATGGCCTTTATCTATTCATAGGATCACTTTTGTTGCAAAGGGAGAGAAACAAATGGACATGCAGTTGTTAATCGAGTATTTATGGGTCTTCGTTGTGTTAATCGGGATTGAAGGATTGCTAGCGGCGGATAATGCGCTTGTACTAGCTATCATGGTGAAGCATCTCCCAGATGAGGAGCGAAAGAAAGCACTCTTTTATGGGTTGGTTGGGGCATTTTTCCTGCGTTTTGGATCCTTATTTATTATTTCGTTCCTTGTAGATGTATGGCAAGTACAGGCAATAGGAGCGATTTACTTATTATTTATTGCATTTAAAAACTTATATGACCGATTTTTTGGCATGGAAAAAGAGCAAACGATAAAGGGAAACGGGAGTGGTTTCTGGCTGACCGTTGTAAAAGTAGAAATCGCGGATCTTGCTTTTGCAGTCGACTCTATTTTAGCAGCAGTAGCCATCGCCGTTGCTTTACCACCGACAGGATTATTCACAATTGGTGGTCTTGATGGTGGGCAATTCCTTGTGATTTTCGCGGGTGGTATGATCGGAATTATCTTTATGCGATTTGCGGCGAATGTCTTCGTCGATTTATTAGCAAAACGACCGGGTTTAGAAGTGGCTGCATTCGTTATTGTTGGTTGGGTCGGGGTGAAGCTGAGCATCTTAGTATTAGCACATGAAGATATCATGCTGATTCCACGTGATTTTCCACAATCGACCATTTGGACACTCACATTTTATATCGTTTTAATTGGAATTGCGGTCGTCGGTTGGTTTTCCTCTAAAGAGGAAAAACCCGAGACACCATAATAGATACACTGACCAAAAACGAGCTCATGTCTCCATCGAGCTCGTTTCTTGTTCTTGCTTGATCCCCGATGAAGAATCACTGAAATGGCAAGAAGTTTCGGAGGCTAAAGAAGTCATTTGCAGCATCCTCCTCAAGTTGAGTAAATATGGAATAGATTAAAATCTCGACTAGATAGGGCTGGAACGCTTTGTTATCAACAAAAAAAATGACCGATAGCAGTGCGCTTATATCTTTATGTTGCTTAAATAACTTCTCTTGATTGAGTTGCTTGTATATTTCTGAAATGAGCGAAATCTGTACAGTGTCCTCAGGCAATAAAGCGAGCAATCCAAATAAAGGGTATAAACTAGGTCTTGGATCAATTTTCATCTCGATGAAGTCACTAAAAACTGGTCTGTCCGTTGAACTAATGTCTCACGGTCATGTTCCGTATATAAGGTTAGGATCTGACTTAAAGAAAGAAGGTTACGGCCACGAGAAAAACGCCTTTTATTTAATTGTTGGTAAAAAAATGCCTGATCTTGCTCCTGATGGAGTTGGTTCTCTGCTGCTCGTATTGTGGCTAAGGGGTATTGCTTGTCATTCGTGAGGAGCCGGTGTTTCCGTTTCAGCGATTGATAGATGGCATCTGCATCGTTTATAATCGGCAATGTATGGGAAACAT
The DNA here is from genome assembly GCA_035302925.1 of Virgibacillus sp. Taxonomy (GTDB): domain Bacteria; phylum Bacillota; class Bacilli; order Bacillales; family Amphibacillaceae; genus CALAMD01. The sequence continues at coordinate 11,181 of DATGSG010000119.1, forward strand.
GGCTTTTCTCCGATATGATAAGACTCGATAAATAAGTATAAACACCTGTTGGGAAACCTTCCTCCGTGAATACGCCATACAAATCAAGATAATAAGGGATGTTGCCTTCTATATTTTCAACGCCCACATCGATGGCAGCTGCATAAAACTTTTTAAAATCATCGGGTACTTGATCAGACTTGTCTAAAGAATGATGGAGTTCCTCGATTAGGGAAGCGAAACGGCCATACTGGAAATCTTGCTGATTAACGATGTAAACAGAAGCAAGAATCATTGCTATTCTTTTATCCGTTTTCCAGTTTAGTTTCAGCCGAATCATCTTCGTCATCTCAAGGTAAGCATCGATCCCCTGTCTTATATTCACATAAACACACTTCCTTTCTGAATCTTCAATTAATCTAGTCATCTACTATACGACAATCAGCCGGTTTTGTAAAATCACGCAGATAAACACATAAACCTCTGTAAAACGTCACCATTATGTAATACGCATTACAGTTCATTAACAATCTGTTTAAATCAGCTTGATTTCTGTATTTGTCGACTGTAAAGGGGTTATAATGTATATACAGATAAAGATTTATTCAGATAAAGGGTGAGTTCATGGATAGAAATCCATATTTTGACAATGCGAAAGTAGTATTAATATTCCTTGTTGTCTTTGGTCATATGATTCAACCGTTCATCGGGGATTCTCATGGGATGAACACATTATATATGTGGATGTATACGTTTAGTATGCCAGCATTTATCTTTCTGGCAGGATTCTTTGCAAAAGGATCTGGAACGAAAGAATATGTGCTTAATTTAGCTAAAAAATTACTTTTACCTTATGTGATCTTCCAATTACTCTATACAGGCTATTATTTTTATATCGGAAAAACAGACTGGTTAGCGAGTATTTTTTATCCGCACTGGTCATTATGGTTTTTATTTAGTTTGTTCTGCTGGCATATTCTATTATATTGGTTCAAAAAAATGCCGGCTCTATTAGGTATCGCTATTTCCATCCAAATAGGTCTATTCATTGGCTATATTGGTGATATAGGGCATACGTTTAGTTTATCACGAACATTTGTCTTTTTTCCATTCTTTTTAACAGGCTATTGGGTCACAAAGGACCATATGATGTTTATCAAACGAAGAATTGTCAAGGCCATAGCCTTATTAACAATGGTAATTGTAGCGATTGCCATTTATTATGTACCAGAGATTAACTCTGGCTGGTTATTAGCATCTAAATCATATGTTGATCTCGGAATGCCAGAATACGGAGGATTTGCTCGTTTACTCGTTTATATTACGTCAACGATGATGGCGATCAGTGTATTGGCTTGGGTGCCAGCGAAAAAACTGCGGATCACGAAGCTCGGATCGCGGACACTATATGTCTATTTATTACACGGGTTCTTTATTCAATTCTTCCGAGAGGCTGATTTATTTGAGGTGACAGGAGTCTTTGATTTAATTGGTCTTGGGGCTGTATCAGCAGCCATTGTCGTTATTTTATCAAGCAAACCAATTTTAGGGATCTGGCAACCACTTGTCGAAGGGAAGGCCTCGATTATTCGCGAGGCAATTGAAAGGTAGCTGTCATTTCTGCATAAAAGGAAAGAGGAAAGCCATCAATTCAAGACAACACGCCACCCTATATGATTCATATAGGGTGGCGTGTTATGTTTTAAAAATGAATATAATTCCATTTCCCTATTGATTTTAAAAAAACTAAAAGCTATAATGAAAAAAGAACTATAGCGATGAACTCTTTTTCTTAGGGAGGGAATCTTAGCGTTATGAAGAGCTTTTTAGAAGTATGTGACAATACAAGAGAGAAGCTTGGTAGGGGATTGCAAGAGAAAGAAATAGAGTTTCTGCAATGGATG
>DATGSG010000120.1:0-13260 GCA_035302925.1 Virgibacillus sp.
GCTTGATCATTATGATAAGGCATAATCGGCACATGTGCACGCCAAAAGGAACCCATTTCCGAATCGTGCATATTGTCGAACTTAGCCCGTAATAATCGGACTTCGTCAGCTGTTGCTTGAATTGTGAAGTCATCATTATTACCGAAACGAATTTGTGATATTTCACCAGAAGCTAGACTAACATAATATTTTTCCTTTTCCATTTCGCACCTCCTCCCCCTTAAGTTGCCTAATTTTATAATTTACATGTATAAATAGGCAAAAAAAAGACACCCACCTTGTAGTGGATGCCTTTATTAGAGGTTCTATTTTATTCTTCTTTATTTGTATCAGATACATTCGTATGTTCTATCGTATGATCAAACTTCTCTAAATATTTAGCTGCAAACTCTTTACCACCGAACCCAAATGCTAGTCCAAATGCCAGAGCTAGACCACTTAGGATGATGATGAAGGCCGAGCTAACAATTGTTGTTGCAATGCCTAATTGAGTCAGTGCCATAAATACAGCGAGTACAAGTATTGAATATTTTGCAAACCCGGCAAATGCGGTTCTTGCAGGACCTGACAATAGATTAACAATGACTTTCTCTACGAGATTCGCCACAATTAAGGCTACTCCTAAAATTAGAAGTGCAGCAAATAGATGTGGTAAATAAGCCGTAATCACAGATGCTACATCTACTAGGAACTCAAGTTTAACAATATAAAGTGCTTGAACCGTTAGTAAAAACACGATTAGAGCTTGTACAACATACCCAACAACTAATGATGGTGTTAAACTGTTGCTTTCTTCCAGATCACCAACATTTACTTTACCAGTTACACGATCAAAGCCGACACGGGTTAGGAAGACAGATACAAATCCACCTAATAATTTACCTAACCAAATTCCGACGAGAACAAATCCGAGAGCAAATAGAACATTTGGAATCATCGCAACAATATCATTCAACATGCTAACTGCTGGTTCTGAGATTCCGCTTAATTCTAATTGCTCTAATGCAAGGATCGCAACTGGAATTAATATAATGACAAACACTATATTACCAACTACTGCTGCAAGACTAGATCCTTCAAATACCTTTTCCAACTTAAGTTTCTTGAGTAACTTTTCAGATCCGAATGCTGTTAATAAATTCGTAATGACACTCTTAAGGATTTTTGCAATAAACCAACCAATCAGAACAGTCGCCGCTGCACCAATTAACTTCGGTATAAACGCTAGAATTGTTTCTACTAAACTACTAAATGGTTGGGCAACACCTGCGATGTTTAATGCGTCTAAGATTCCAGGTATAAACACAAGTATAATTAGGTAAAAAGCAATTTGACCCAATGTGTCCATAAACTGTTTGACATCTTCTTTTGTTTCTGCAAGTTTTACCTTAAATAATAAACTTTGTATTTTTGCCTTTTCTGTACCATTCACAATAAACCAACGAACAAATGAAGCAAGAATCCAAGCAACGATTAAGATGATTGCTGCTTTAAGGACAGCTGGTATAAAGCTAAAGAACGTTGAAATTAAGTCTGATAACGGACTAGATAACATCGTTAAATTCAGGCGATCAAAGAATAACATAAAGGTGATTACTAACAATATGTAATAGACAGCTTTCCCAATTACTTTATTCGAATTGATCGGTTTGTCCCCTGTTTGAATTTTATCTACAAGTTTCTCATCCAAACTTGTCTTGCTAAGCCCTTTCTCTACTAAATTACCAATTACTTTCGCAATGATCCACCCTACTAATAAAATGATAAGTGCAATGACAAAGTTTTGCATTGCCAATGTAAACTCCACTGAAAAAAAGTCATCAAATATACTTTCCATCTCCATATCCCTCCAATTACTATAGTTTACTATACCTTAAGAACTCTGCTTGTAAACCTCATATCGGATAAATAGTGAGATTTTTTAGAAAATGAACCTAAAGTCCCGCATACATTCTAAACTATAAAAACTGGTGTCTAAACCGCATGATCTAGGTCGAAATGGAGTGATCGGGCAGACTCTGGACTAGTCACTTAGACCTATTCCTCCTCCTTTATAGCGTGGAGAAGTTCTTTTCGTACAAGTTTATTGGCTGCATTTCTTGGTAAGGTATCGACAAAGTATATTTTCTTCGGTCGTTTATAAGCAGCCAAATAGGATTCAGCATATGCATCAATTTCCTCTTTGGTAAGCGTGCTCGAGTTGGTCACAATAAAAGCAACCGGGATTTGTCCCCATATTTCATCTTGTTTTCCCACAACGCCAACCTCTTGTATTTCTTTCATTCCGGTTAAGACACTTTCTATTTCCGATGGATAAATGTTTTCGCCGCCTGAAATAATTAAATCAGTGCGTCTTTCCACAATATATAGAAAGCCATCTTCATCCAAATAACCTAAGTCCCCTGTTGCCAGCCAGCCATCCTGAAGTACTTTTTCAGTCTCGACTGGATTATGTAAATACCCTTTCGTTACCATAGGACCTTTAACAAATACCTCGCCAACTCCATCTTCACCTTGCTCATTGATTTGTAATTGTCCTGGAAACAAGGGTTTTCCTGCTGATCCTAGTTTATTGAGTGCATGTTCAGGGCTTAACGTGACAATTTGTGAAGATGTTTCGGTCATGCCATACGATTGAAATACGGGGATGTGACTTTTTTTAGCTTGTTCCAATAAGGGTAATGGAGCAGGTCCACCACCTAATAACATACAACGAAAAGTCTCCGGATAACGCCTACCCTCTCGTTCAGATAGCAAGCGTTGTAACATCACCGTCACGACGGAAACAATCGTCACCCCATTAGTTTCGATCGCCTGATCAACTGTCTTCGCATCAAATTTTTCAAGTAAATAGACCGGCATTCCATAGATCACACTTTTTAAAAAAATGGATAACCCTCCGACATGAAAGATCGGTAATGTGGCTAACCACTTATCCCTTTCATCGAGACCCAAATTTAATGCTGAACCAATCGCGCTCCACCAATGATTACCGTATGTATGAATGACTCCTTTGGCAAATCCGGTTGTGCCTGATGTATAAATAACGGTAAACTCATCTTCTAAATCAAGCTCTTCCTGCAGGATAACTGGTTTTTCCTCGAATTGATCGATTTCTGAAAATGACAAGAGCCGTTGATCACCTGTCCAATTATCTTCGGTGTATGTAGATTGATCATTACATAAAATGAGTGACACTCCTGCATCATCAACTTGATAACGTAATTCTTGTTCTGTCAGCCGCGTATTTAAGAGCACGGCGACAGCGCCAAGATAACTTAGTGCATGAATAGCGATCACCATTGCTTGCTGGTTGGTTGATAAGATGCCTATCCGGTCCCCTTTGCCAACCCCTGCTTCTGCTAGTTTCCGTGCGAATTGTTCACTTGCTACCTTTAATTCTTTAAAAGATATTGATTCTCCTTTATCGGTTTCAATCGCACATTTATCTGGAGCCAAAAACGCTTGTTTCGTTAACCAATGTGGAATAATCTCACCCAATTCAAACACCTACCTTCATTATGATTGAATCATAAAGAAAAAACCTTTGCTTCATTCGTCCGCAAAGGTCCTTCTTTATCTTCGTATATTATGGAAAGCGTGGAAATTGATCAAAATCAGGCTTTCTCTTTTCTTTAAATGCGTCACGGCCTTCTTTTGCTTCTTCTGTTGTATAATACAGAAGTGTTGCATCTCCGCCGAGTTGCTGTAACCCTGCTAAGCCATCTGTATCCGCATTGAATGACGCCTTTAAGAAGCGAATCGCAGTTGGTGAGTTTTGTAGGATTTCTTCGCACCATTGGATTGTTTCAGCTTCTAATTGCTCTAAAGGTACTACTTTATTTACCATACCCATTTCATATGCTTCATCTGCACTGTACTGACGGCATAAGTACCAAATTTCACGCGCACGTTTATGGCCAACCATCCGGGCTAAATATCCGGCTCCATATCCAGCATCGAAACTACCGACCTTAGGACCTGTCTGACCAAATACAGCATTATCGGCTGCAATTGTTAAATCACTAACAATATGAAGCACATGTCCCCCACCAATGGCATAACCAGCAACCATCGCAATCACAGGTTTAGGTGTTGCTCTCATCAAACGTTGTAAGTCAAGTACATTTAGGCGTGGTACATGGTCATCGCCAACATAACCACCATGTCCGCGGACTGATTGATCGCCACCTGAACAAAATGCTTGATCTCCTGCACCAGTTAGAATAATTACACCAACAGATGAATCATCACGTGCATCTGCAAAAGCGTCAATCATTTCATTCACGGTCAAAGGTGTAAAGGCATTATGTTTTTCTGGACGATTCATCGTCACCTTCGCAATCCCATTGTATTTCTCATAAATAATTTCCTTATACTCTCTTACTTTTTCCCATTGTACGGTCATTATAATCCTCCTAAAGTTATTCCTATGTATTTTTTATTTCGTCGTTCTTGCGTTTATTCTCCTCTATTCGTGAAATAAACGCGATGACACGGAAAGAAAATAAAGAATGTTGTTCAAGATGAACAGCATGGCCCGCTTGTTCAACAACCGCTAACTCAGCTGCAGCAAACCTTTCCTGCATCTGTTGATTGATTTTTACAAACTTAGCATCCCATTCACCTACAATTAATAATACAGGAGTTTTCAATTCTTTCAATTGATCCCACCATGAAGACTGACTTCCTGTTCCCATTGTACGTAATGATTGTGCTAATCCCTTTTCAGTCTGATCGAGGCGTTCTTTTCGAATAGCTGATCTGACGGGCTGCGGTAATTTTATTTGTGATGCAAAAATCGGCAGCTCTTCCCAAAAGTCAACAAAGGCAGGAAGCCCATCCACTTGAATTTTTTGAGCGAGTCGTTCATCATTTTCAATCCGCTTCGTCCGTTCTTGCTCTGTCTTTAAACCAGGTGACGCACTTTCTAAAGTAAGGGAAGTGACATAAGCTGGATAGCGAAGGGCAAATGATAGTGCCGTACGCCCGCCCAGTGAATAGCCGACTAAGTGAAAAGGGGCGATCTCTAGATGAGTGAATAAACAAGCCAAATCATCACATACTTCTGTCATCAACCGTGATGCCTGGCCAATCGTTTTCCCGTGGCCAGGTAAATCAACCGTAATGATGCGGAATGTGGATTGCCATTTTTCAACAAAAGCGGACCATGTCGATTGACTCCCCGTAAAACCATGTAATAACACGATACAAGGTCCTTCTCCATTCACTTCATATGAGTACGTCATCTCACCAATCGAATGCTCCATTTTTTCACCACTTCTTCTCCAATAGTTCCAGTTCAATCTTTGCCCATTTTTCTCGGTGCCAGTTCACGTTAGCTGTCCGGTCTGTCTGCACTTCAATGACTGTTAATCCGTTGCGGTCATAACTTGCGGTTAATTTTTCTCGCAAATCCGCTTCATCGGTTACAAGCTCATAATGACCCCCATACATGGACACCGCTTGAGAAAACTCAATATCTAAAGGAGTTCCAAACAGCACATCAAAATATTTTTCCTCTTTTGCTTGGGGCAAGAAAGAGAAGATCCCTCCGCCATTATTATTAATTAAGACAATCGTTAAATCCAACCCGTATTGTTTAGCCGTTAATAAGCCATTGAGATCATGATAGAAAGACAAGTCACCTATTAGCAGTGTGACACGTTCATTCGTTGTAGCTGTTGCACCAAGTGCACTTGAAACAACGCCATCAATCCCACTTGCTCCTCGGTTCGCCAAAACGGTCAGTTCTTTCTCTGTACTCATAAAAAAGGTGTCTACATCTCTAATCGCCATACTGTTTCCAACATACAATATACTTGTTTGCGGAATAACATCTAATAAATGCTTTACCGCTTCACCTTCTGTTATCGCGCCTGCTGTTTCGCTTAGCAAATGATCCTTGGCAATTTGATTCATCTTTTGCCATGTTTCTAACCACATATGATTATCTCTTATCTGGTGATCACTCGAAATAAGATCAGCACATAGGTTATGAGGATCGGCATAAATATATTCTGTCTGATTGCCTGTGGGATCTCGAAACCCTTCATCCGGCTCGATAATAAACTGTAATGCGTCTTGATGTTCCTCCACATAAAAGAGATATGATTTTGATACAGGCATAGCGCCAAATCGAATGATGTAATCAGGCTTTAAATACTCACGGATCGTCTGATTACGAAAGATCGCATCATACCCTTCGATAATCTGTTCTTTGCTATGCGGACCAGATCTAAGTTGTGATAATGGATCTGCTAAAATTGGTAGACCAAATGCTGCTGCCAACTTTGCTACAGACTGACCGAGTTGACGATCAACTTGTGGACCACAAACAATAACCCCTTTTTCTTTATCTTTTAAGAGCGATAAGAAATAATGGAGTTGTTCTTCAGTTAACGTTTTCACCCCATTATAAACGGGATTATTAGATTGTTTATTTTCACGTCCCCACGGGTCTTCGATGGAAAAATCGGGCAGAAGTGGTTCACGAAACGGAAAGTTCAAATGAACAGGTCCTGCGTTTCCAGATTCAGCGACAAATACGGCTCGAGCAGCTTTTGTTCGACTGTATGCTAACATACGTGGAGATGCTTCTGGTAGAGCCATCTCTTCAAACCATTTAACATAGTCACCATACATATTCATTTGGTCAATGGCTTGTGGTGCGCCAATATCACGTAATTCATGTGGACGATCAGCCGTTAAAACAAGTAGGGGGACCCGTCCATAATGGGCTTCAATAATCGCTGGATAATAATTAGCTGCTGCTGTTCCTGACGTACAAAGGAGGGCGACGGCTCGCCCTGTTTGTTTCGCCAATCCCAAGGCAAAATAAGCGGCAGACCGTTCATCAACAATAACCCATTCTTCAATTTCTTCGTGTTCATACATCATCATCGCTAAAGGGGTTGATCTTGATCCTGGTGAAATGACAACGTCTCTTAGACCACTTTTCACTAATTCATCAACAAAGTTCCCCGTATACCTCGTTAAGATCTCCGTATGATTCATGTTAAGCCTCCATAACAGATAACATTGGTAAAAGTTTAATATTTGTTTCTTCATATTCGGCCTGTGGATCTGAATCCTTCATGACACCACAACCTGCAAATAAGGATACTTCATCCCCTTGGATGAGTCCAGATCGAATCGCAACAGCAAACTCACCATTCTCATTACTATCAATCCAACCGATTGGTGCGCCATACCAACCCCGGTCAAGCAATTCATGTTCTCGAATGAATGCTAATGATTTCTCCCGTGGTACTCCACCCAATGCTGGGGTAGGGTGCAATTGTTCTACGATATCAAAAATACTATATTGATCTTTTAATGTTGCCGTTACAGGTGTGTATAAATGCTGCAAGTTTTGCAACGGATAAATGACCGGCTCTTTAGGGATCTTGATATTCGTACAATAGGTTTCAATGTGATGGCGAATCATTTTTACAACATGATCATGTTCTTCGCGATTTTTATGATCATTTAGAAGATCAGTACTAATGGCTCTATCTTCTAGCTCCGTTTTTCCACGTGGGGCTGTTCCAGCTAAACAGGTTGATAATAATGCATCTCCTTCTACTTTCACGAGACGTTCTGGAGTCGCACCAATAAAGCAGTCTTCTCCATGCTCAAAAGCGAAGACAAAGCTGTTCTGTTGCATGTGGATCAGTCTTTTTAACATGACACTTATTTCCGCACGCTTGTCCAATCGTACGCGGACTTCACGAGCGAGGACAATTTTCTCGGCTTGGTGCTGCTGGATGTCATCGATTGCTTTTTCCACGCTGTTCATCCATTGTTCTGGTTCCACTTCTTGTTTTGCAATAACTTTGGATCCTATAGGCAATTCTTCTTTTTGCGTAAAGAGATTCGCCTCCGCACGCTTTATTTCAGCGCCAATTTCTTCCGGATCATCTGTCGTCTCAACACTCCTTGTTACTGTAAAATAATGCGTGTTTTTATGTATCGTTAATGTATATTCAGGGATAGTAAACTGACTTGGATGATACTTTTCCCACAAATTAGTAGTTGGTTTTAACGGATCAAAAGACATACCACCTAATGCTACAACTCCCGTCCCAGCCACTTGATATGGATTATGGATGATGGCTTCATCGACAATGTCGCGCCATTCATCTTCCGTAACTTGAAAGCGTGATTCTTCTGCTATGATTTCGTGTGCATTACCAACACCAATTAGATAAAATTCATCTGGTGTACTCGTCCAAAACGTACGATTCTTATTTGTTTTTTTAGCCGCCTCGAAGAATTGGATTGGATCTATTTTGTTTATCTTTTTCGTTATACTTAGCAACTGAGTCTGATCCATCTTTTTTGCCTTTTCAATCGCCTGATGAACGATCGACTCAATTAGATCTTCTTTTATTTCAATCATTTTCTAGACCTCCGTTAAACTAACTTCCAGACTACTCCTCTATTTTATTATCTTTTCACTTGTTTCACAAGGAAAGGCTATTTTTAAGGGGAAACAAATTCTTTTATCGTCTATAACCGTCCACTTTTGAAAAGATACCAATCACAAGAACACCGTTTCATCTTTTATTGATGATATACATGGGGAGTAAGAATATACGTAGATGAGTGATTATGGAGGCATGGAAATTCTAATGATATGGTGACAGGAAAAAACTGTTAACTTTCAATATTGATAAGAATCTATCTTCATGAAAATTAACAGTTTATGATGTTGCATAGTAGGCTAGTCATCCCCTCCAAGAACATCTGTTAATGTTGGGAAGTGACAGGCACCTGTTATTTAAAAGAATCCTTGAGATTTTTTGTCATAACTGACTAATAGATTTTTTGTTTGTTGGTATTGATCTAGCATCATACTGTGGTTTTCACGTCCAATACCTGACATCTTATAGCCACCAAATGCCGCTCCTGCTGGATATTGATGATAGGTATTCGTCCAAATACGGCCAGCTTGAATTGCTCGGCCAGCACGATAAGCAATATCACCGCTTCGTGACCATACTCCAGCACCTAAACCATAAATTGTATCATTGGCAATTTCGATGGCTTCATCAAAATCTTTGAATGTCGTTACAGCAAGTACAGGACCAAAGATCTCTTCTTGGAAAATCCGCATTTCATTATTTCCTTTAAATATGGCTGGTTGGATGTAGTTTCCCTGGTTAAAGTCATCTCCAAGTTCATTTACTTCGCCACCGATTAACAATTCGGCCCCTTCCTCTTGTCCAAGCTTGATATAAGATAGAATTTTTTCTTGTTGCTCGGTAGAGGCCTGAGCACCCATCATGACTTCTGGATCAAGTGGATTCCCAACTTTAATTGTTTTGACTCTTTCAATTGCCCGTTCCATAAATTTATCATAAATCGATTCATGGATTAATGCTCTCGTTGGGGCAGTACAAACTTCTCCAGAGTTTAAGGCAAACATAACGAGCCCTTCAATTGCTTTATCGAGAAATTCATCATCCTGATCCATGACATCCTCAAAGAAAACATTCGGTGATTTACCACCAAGTTCGAGCGTTACGGGAGTAATATTTTCTGTTGCATACTGCATAATTTGACGACCAACAGCTGTTGATCCAGTAAATGCAACCTTTGCGATTCGCGGGTTTGCAGCAAGTGGTTTTCCGACTTCAACTCCATAGCCATTCACAATATTAAGAACTCCTTCAGGAAGTAAATCTTCAATGAGTTCCATCAATACCATGATGGAAACTGGTGTCTGTTCTGCTGGTTTTAAGACAATACAGTTCCCCGCAGCTAGTGCCGGAGCAATTTTCCACGTCGCCATTAGAATAGGAAAATTCCATGGAATGATTTGCCCAACAACACCAAGCGGTTCTTGGAAATGATAAGCAACCGTATCGTTATCTACTTGTGTTGTTCGTCCTTCTTGCGCACGGATAACACTAGCAAAATAACGGTAGTGGTCAACAGCTAATGGAATATCAGCATTTAATGTTTCACGAACAGCTTTACCATTATCCCAAGTCTCTGCAACAGCAATCTTTTCTAAATTTTCTTCGATTCGATCCGCAATTTTATTTAAGATGGCGGCACGTTCTGTTGTTGATGTTGTCCCCCAAGCATCTTTCGCACGATGTGCAGCGTCTAAAGCGAGCTCAATATCCTCAGCTGAAGAGCGGGCCGCACTTGTAAACACTTCACCACTTATTGGCGTTGTTACGTCGAAGTATTCCCCTTTGACTGGTGGAATCCATTTTCCGCCAATGAAGTTATCATATTTTTCTTTGAAATTAATAATAGCCCCTTCTGTATTCGGGTTTGCATAGATCATGATAAATTTCCTCCTCTTAGTTTCTGTTAGAACACTATATGTCTGCGCTTACATTTATATTTTAAATATATAGAATGTATTTCATAATTGCCAAAACCAGCAACATCGATACAGCATTTAGTTAAGAACGGTCCAACGCAACTATATGTTGTACCAGTGTTGCACTAAACCGGTATTATGAAATTCATTAATATAAGCAAACTACTATTCTTACGATACCATTTGTTTAGCCTAAACTCAATAAAAGGAATTGATATGAAAAAGGATCCCCTTTAGCTCATTCGTCCAAAATAGTCTTCATTGCTGTAATCTTCTGTATCCTTTGTTATAATGGAGGTACAATTAATTCTAGGAGGGGTTTTATGGAATCTGGAGTCAGCAAAGAAGAAATGAAAAAAAGAAGAGATAAGGATCAAATTGCCCGTGATAGGATGGTTGCAGAAGGCGGTCTGACATCTAAAAATTACAACAAAAAATCAGTTACCAATCAAAAGGACGAAACAAACGCCGATGAGAATGAGTCTGAATCAAGTAATAAATCATAATCATTTTTCCATAGTATGTGTAAGCGGTTTCTAGTTTTCTTCATACATCCAGTGGCACTCTAAAAACTTGATGCCACTGTGGTGTTTTTTATTTTCCCTGATCGATCAGGGATAACAGTACATATTGCTTATAAACAAGCTTTATATGAGCATGATGATTTCGTCCATCCATATGGCTTGATTCATAATTACACGACACACTTTTTAATGAGAAAGATAAAGGGAGAATGATGCAAATGAACATTGAAAACACATTAATTGAGACATTAGGTATAACCGTTGTATCCTTGGATCAAGATTTAGTTGTTTTAACAATGCCTGTCGATCAACGAACACACCAACCTGCTGGATTTTTACACGGGGGTGCAAGTGTCGCATTAGCTGAAACAGCTGCAAGTATTGGGGGATTTCTCCATGTAGACCCTGAAGAGGAAATTGTATTTGGCATTGAAATTAATGCGAACCATGTGAAGAGTAAACGATCAGGTATCGTGACTGCTAAAGCGACTCCCGTTCATGTCGGGAAAACAACCATGGTATGGGAAATTAACATTACCGATGAAGATAATGACCTCATTTGTATATCGAGATGCACGATTGGCGTAGTCAAGAAGAAGCAAGCATAACAACGGGGGAGGGATTTACATGTGCTTAATAAACTTTCACATACACGATCATCCCACATATAAACTAATCATTGCAGCGAATCGGGATGAGTTTTATGAACGACCGACGGCAGAAGCACACTTTTGGGATGACAAGAACACGATCCTTGCAGGTCGTGATCTGCGGCAAATGGGAACATGGTTAGGGGTATCAAAACAAGGACGTATTGCTGCACTAACGAATATTCGAGATCCACAGCAAAATGAAATGAATAAAACATCCCGCGGGGAAATTGTCAGCAATTATTTAGCAAGTTCGCTTTCCCCAGAAGAGTATCTTGAACGTCTCCATGCACAACATGATCAATATAACGGTTTTAATATACTTGTTGGCGACCAAGAACAGCTCTATCATTATAATAATCTGAATAAGCAAATGACGCGTATTCCACACGGTACCCATGGGGTGAGTAATCATTTACTCAATACACCATGGCCTAAAGTAATAAAAGGGAAAGAACTCCTCCATCAATACGTATCATCAAGAGAGATCCTGGATATAAATGATTTATTCGAAATCCTAGCCAACCAACTCAAGGCCAATGATATTGATTTGCCTGAAACAGGTGTCGGGATTGAGCTAGAACGAGAACTGTCTCCCTTATTTATTAAAACCGAGTCATATGGTACACGTTCTTCAACCGTTGTCCTTGTTGACAAGAACGATAAACTTACCTTTGCAGAACGAACTTATGATCATGGACAAATAAAAGGTGAACAACGATTTTCCTTTCAAATTCAATAAAAATACCGAGCTACGGAAGATCCCTCCGTGTCTCGGTATTTTTTGTTTTATTTATAGTAAAATCAAAGGTTAAACAAACTCTGTTTGCTTCTTTTCAATCCAGCTACGCATTTTTATAAAGAGTGGTACAAATAATATACCGACAATGATTCCCTTTAGAAGGTTAAATGGTAGAATCCCAAACATCACGGCGAACCATTTGACACTTTCTATTTTCATCTCTTCCATCCCCATAAAGAGAGCATAAACCGGGAGGATAACAAGATAGTTTAAAATACTCATCCCTACCGCCATAACAATCGTTCCCGTTACTAATCCAGAAACAATGCTTTTAACCCCTTTATATTTATGATAAATAAACGCGACAGGCAAAATGAACATCAGGCCTGCGATAAAATTGGCTACAACTCCTACTGGATCTCCTCCACCAATGACTAAATAAAGGAAGTTTTTAATGGCAACAACAATAATACCCGCTACTGGAGAAAATATTAATGCGGCAAGTAATGCAGGAACTTCACCAAAATCAATCTTTAAATAAGGTGGTAAAAAAGGCAATGGAAAGTTTAAAAAGAATAAAAGAAACGAGATTGTTCCTAATAATGATAAAATAATTATTTTTAATAACTTTGTTGATTTCATCAGTCGTCTTCCCCTCATCTTATACCGATTCGAGTCTTGTGATGAAGGATGAACAGATCATATGGCCCCATGCCTTGAAAATATAAAAATACCCTAAAGCCTACCTAATGGGGCCTTAGGGTATATCAATTAAATTAACAAATAGCAATGGTATCTATTTCGCCATATTTCAGTTCGACATCTTCTCCCATCCAGACTTTAACTGTCGGTTCTGGAATCACACCAGATCAGCCACTCAGCAATAACGCATTATGGTTCACGGACTTAGAATAGATCCTATTCTTTACCGTCGGTCGGGAATTACACCCTGCCCCGAAGATCAAATCGATATGATATTGTATGTATATCATAGCGCGT
>DATGSG010000121.1:0-4154 GCA_035302925.1 Virgibacillus sp.
ATTCTTACAACGGATTCAATATGTGTCGTTTGTGCAAACATATCGACAGGTTGCACTTCTTTTGTTTCATAGCCGCCATCTTCTAAGATGC
The DNA here is from genome assembly GCA_035302925.1 of Virgibacillus sp. Classification (GTDB taxonomy): domain Bacteria; phylum Bacillota; class Bacilli; order Bacillales; family Amphibacillaceae; genus CALAMD01. The sequence goes on from DATGSG010000121.1 coordinate 92, forward strand.
GTAGATCACGGGCTAGTGTTGATGGATTACAGGACACGTAGACAATACGCTTCGGTTGCATATCAATCATCGCTTGCAATAATGTTTCATCACAGCCCTTCCGTGGTGGGTCAACGACAATCACATCTGGTTTCAATCCTTGTGCCGTCCACCATGGCATGACTTTTTCAGCAGCACCGACAACAAATTCAGCATTCGTTATCCCGTTTAGCTTTGCGTTTTTATTGGCATCATCGATGGCTTCCGGGACGATTTCAACGCCGTATACCTTTTTCGCCTGTTGAGCAAGAAATAATGAAATGGTTCCGATCCCACAATAGGCATCAATGACAATATCCTCGTCCCCGATATCCGCATATTCCATCGTTTTTTTATATAATACTTCCGTCTGTTCAGGATTAATTTGATAAAAAGACTTCGCAGAGATCGCAAAGGTTAGATCATCCATTTTATCATGAATATATTCTTCCCCGTATAACCGGTTCATTGTTTTCCCTAAGATCACATTTGTTTGTTGTCCATTTATATTTTGCATCAATGAATGAATGTGTGGCAGTTGTTTTCCAATCTGTTCAATCAACTTGTCACGTTGTGGAAACTTCTCTGTTCGTGTAACGAGTACGATCATCACTTCATTCGTCGCTTTTCCAACACGGACGACGATATGACGCAATATGCCGGTGTGTGACCTCTCATTATAGGCAGGAATCCCTAATTGATTCGCTATATCCCGAACGGTTTCAACCACGCCATCAATTTTTTCATCTTGAACATTACATGGTTCTTTCGTTTCCATAATCCGATGGCTTCGTTGTTGATAAAATCCAGTGATTAACTTGCCGTCTTTTTCCCCGACTGGCATTTGGACTTTATTCCGATACCGCCATGGATATTCCATCCCTAATGGTTCATGGACAGGCACATGATCTAGATGCGCGATTTTTTTCATGACATTTTTAACTTGATTATGTTTCATTTCCAGTTGAAGTTCATAGCTCATATGTTGTAAAGGACAACCGCCACATTGGTGTTCAGGTTGTACCCGTTCCGGACTTTCGTCGATGACTTCGAGTAATTTCCCGTATCCAAATCTTTTATTTACTTTAATAACTTTAACCGTCGCTTTTTCACCTGGTAGTGCGTAAGGGACAAATAATGGGTAGCCATTTATTTTTCCAACGCCACTTCCTTCATGTGTTAAATCTTCAAACTCCAAGGTGATCGTTTGATTCTTTTTTACTGGGACTTCTCTTTTTGACATGATGACCTTCCTTTATCTTCTATTGGTTGTTTTATTTTAACATAATTGGTATAACAACGGAACTTCAACATCATCAACTACTCGCAACAGTATTGATTCTATCCATTAAAAAAGATAGCTGACATCAGCTATCTTTTTCTGCAATAAATTTTTCTGGAACGATGAATTCGATATGCTGTTTTAAATTCATAAATTCACCTGGTAGCATACCACCATATTCACCATCAATATTCAATTGCATTTTATCATCTGGTGTTACGATGACATGTTTCGCCTGTGCATAAATGACGTTCTTGTTTTCCAAATGGGCCCCTCTTAACGCTAAGGTTGCAATATGAATCAATTCTGCGAGGTTGATTTTCCGAATAATAAACAGATCGAAATAACCATCATCTAGACGTGCTTCAGGTGCAAGCTTTTCAAACCCACCGACTGAGTTTGTATTTGCGAGGAGGAAGATCATGATATCTTCATCGATGACTGTTCCGTCATATTCTATTTTTGTTCGGGTTGGTTTTAGAAATGGAATCATTTCAATTCCCTTTACAAAATAAGCTAATCTGCCTAAAACCGTCTTTAAGCCGCTCGGGACTTCGTATGTTAATTCCGTTAGTTCCCCACCACCAGCAATATTAATAAAGTATTGCTCATCTACACGGCCAATATCAATGTTCATGGAATGAGCATCGATAATAATTTGTACCGCTGCTTTAACATCTCGTGGTATATCCAATGCCCGTGCAAAATCATTCGTTGTTCCAGCGGGGATGATCCCTACTTGTGGACGATAAGATTGCTCGGCGATCCCATTGATGACTTCGTTAATCGTTCCATCTCCACCGACAGCAACGATGAGATCAAATCTTCTTTCAACTGCTTGTAAGGCGGCTTCTTTTGCATCACCTTCACATGTTGTCGCATGTGCGGATGCTTCATAGCCAGCAATTTCTAATTTTTCCAAAACCATGGAAAGATCCCTTTTAAATGTTTCTCGCCCTGCCTTAGGATTATAGATGATTCGAGCTTTTTTCAATCGGCTTCCTCCCCCCATGATCAAAAATGAATGGACTGTTTAGATCAAATCCCGTGCTTAAACAACAGACTACTACTATGCACGCACAAGCGGATAGTAGTAGTCTTCGTCAAGTCTCGGTTATCTTTTTTCGATTTCTTCTTTTAAGATCTTATTAACCATTGGCGGGTTCGCTTGACCTTTCGTTGCTTTCATCACTTGTCCGACTAGGAATCCAAGGGCACGCCCTTTTCCATCTTTATAGTCAATCACGGACTGTTCATTCTCATCCAGTATTCCGGACACAATTTCTTGTAATTCGCCTTCATCTGATATTTGTACAAGACCTTGTTCTTTTACATACACTTCAGGATCGCCACCATTTTCAATGAGATGGGCAAATACTTTCTTCGCCATTTTTGAAGATAATGTTCCATCTTTGATCAAGTTGATCATCTTTGCTAATCCTTCCGGTGTAATCGCAAGTTCTTCTAACTCTTTCAGATGTTTATTTAAGTAGGCAGCGACATCTCCCATGAGCCAGTTTGATGCTTGTTTCATATCTGCACCATTTTGAATCGTACCTTCAAAGAAGTCTGACATGGCTTTTGAGCTCGTTAGCACTTCAGCATCATATGCTGGTAAACCAAGTTCCTCTATATATCGTTTTTTACGTGCATCTGGTAATTCAGGAATTTCTCTTCGAATTCTTTCCTTCCAGGCATCATCAATTCGTAATGGAACTAAATCAGGTTCCGGGAACAAACGATAATCATCGGCATCATCCTTAATGCGCATTAAAATCGTTTCTTTTGTTTTCTCATCATAACGACGTGTTTCTTGTGGTATTTCTTCACCAGCTAGCAATACTTTCTCTTGGCGCTCTTCCTCATGTTCAAGACCATTTCGAACAAAAGCGAAGGAGTTTAAGTTTTTCAACTCTGTTTTTGTTCCAAATTCTTCTTGTCCAATCGGACGCAAGGAAATATTGGCGTCACATCTTAGTGATCCTTCTTCCATGCGACAATCGGATACACCTGTATATTGAATAATATTCTTTAGTTTATCTAAATATGCATAAGCTTCCGCTGGTGTACGGATGTCTGGTTCAGAAACAATCTCAATCAGTGGAGCACCTTGTCGGTTATAATCAACAAGAGAATACTCATCATGATGGGATAGCTTTCCAGCGTCTTCTTCTAAATGAAGACGGGTAATGCCAATCCGCTTCTTTTTACCTTCCACTTCAATATCAATCCAGCCATGTTCACCAATCGGCTGCTTATCTTGTGATATTTGATAGGCTTTTGGATTATCCGGGTAGTAATAACTTTTACGGTCAAAGATGGTATCTGTTGCTACTTCACAGTTTAGGGCGAGTGCTGCTTTCATCGCAAAATCAACTGCTTTTTCGTTTAAAACAGGTAATGTTCCAGGATACCCTAAGTCAACTGGGTTAACATTAGAGTTTGGTTCTGCTCCAAATGAGTTGGGACTTACACTAAACACCTTTGAATTTGTCTTTAATTCAACATGAACTTCTAATCCAATGATTGTCTCAAAATTCATTTACTTTCACCTTCTAACACGGGACGCTTTTTATGATGATTTGTAGCCTTTTCATAAGCGTGTGCTGCACGATAGAGTGTACGTTCATCAAATGCTTTCCCGATAATTTGCAAGCCCATTGGTAGATTTTCTTCTGAAAATCCACATGGTAAAGAAATTGCTGGTAGTCCTGCTAAGTTAACTGGAACGGTTAATATATCATTAGCACGTTTTGTTGCTTC
>DATGSG010000122.1:0-7516 GCA_035302925.1 Virgibacillus sp.
GGAGCTGATGGTATTATGGCTGAAGTACATCCAGATCCTGCGGTAGCATTATCTGATGCGGCACAGCAAATGGATATTGAAATGTTTGATGGTTTTATGGAAGAATTAAACAAATATAGATCTGCTCATTCATAATCTAGAGGATAGATGAATAGTTAGAGGCCAATCAATTCATGATTGGCCTCTATTTTTTTGTCTTTTGTTCATCCATAGCGTATGATATAAAGAAAAGTGTACGTAAGTGTAGAAAATAAAATAAGGGAGATTTATATGAATATTACAATATATGATGTGGCAAGAGAAGCTAATGTATCAATGGCAACGGTTTCGCGCGTTGTAAATAAAAACTCAAATGTTAAACCATCCACTCGAAAAAAGGTTATTGAAGTAATTGATCGAATGGGATATCGTCCAAATGCTGTAGCTAGAGGTCTAGCAAGTAAAAAAACAACAACGGTTGGGGCGATCATTCCAGATATCTCAAGTATCTTTTATTCGGAGTTAGTGAGAGGGATAGAAGATATTGCAACAATGTATAATTACAATATTATCTTAACGAATTCTGATCAAAACAAAGATAAGGAACTACAATTAATTAATACGATGTTAGAAAAGCAAGTTGATGGGATTTTGTTTATGGGTAGAAATATTACGCCTGAACATGTTGAGCAATTTTCAAGTGCATCTGTTCCAGTCGTCCTGGCCGCTACATATGACGAAACAAATGAGCTTCCATCGATCAATATTGACTATGAAGAAGCAGCGTATGAAGCAACGAAGCTTTTAATTATGAAAGGACATGAGCATCCAGCTTTTATATGTGGAAATGAACATCTACAATCCAATCAATTTAAATATGATGGATATCTCAGGGCTTTAACAGAAGCTGGGGTCACGATCAATGATGATTTTGCGATTAGAGAGGGTTATTCTTATAATGCTGGATTAGAAGGCATTAAGAAATTATTATCACTGCCTGTCAAACCAACAGCAGTGTTTACCGGTTCCGATGAAATGGGTGTAGGCGTCATCCATGGAGCACAAGATTTAGGCTATGAAGTACCGAAAGATATTGAAGTATTTGGATTTAATAATACAAGAATGTCAACAATGGTTAGACCAACACTATCGACGGTAATCCAGCCGATGTATGATCTTGGGGCTGTAGCTATGCGGTTGTTAACGAAATATATGAATAAAGAGGAAGTAACAGAGGCAAATGTAATTTTACCACATCGCCTGGTTGAAAGAGGTTCGACTAAATAATCGAATGATTATATTGTTCACCAGATATCGATGTAATTTGTCTTGTATGAATCGATTTGAATACGTGTGAAAAAACCTTGGGAGAGGAAGCTATGCTAGCTCCCAAGGTTTTTTCTCGCATATTTTAATGCGGCATCAAGTGTCCGTGCATTTTTTTCCTCAATATCAGCTTTTCGAGGGATGGAGGGAATCGTGTCTGCGGTATCATGCCAAAACCTTGGTAAAGAATCAGGTGCTAATTTTCCCCATTCATTTCGCCATGTGTGGGGAAGCTCGCCAACAGCGGGGGATCCCATCTTCATCACATTCCATATTTGTGCCCAAGCTCGAGGTACAACATTCCAAATATTATAACCCCCACCACCAAAAGCAATCCATCTCCCATCACAGTATTCATGGGCGATTTGATGGGCAAGCGTTGGAATACGAGTAAACGTATTCATTGTTGTTGATAAATGGGTGAGTGGGTCTAAAAAATGCGCATCCGCACCATTTTGCGTAACAATGACATCTGGTTTAAAGAAATCTGCTACCTCTCTTAAGGCTGTTTCATAAATATAAGCAAAGGATTCATCTTGTGTAAACGCGTCGATCGGCACGTTATACGAATAGCCATGACCATCTTTAATTCCTCTTTCATTTACACTTCCTGTACCTGGAAATAAATATCTACCTGTTTCATGAATCGATAAGGTACAGACATTTGGGTCATCATAGAAAGCCCACTGGACCCCGTCCCCATGATGGGCATCGGTATCTACATATAGTACTTTTAAGTTGTATTTTTCCCGGATGTATTTAATGGCCACGGCGCCATCATTATAAATACAAAATCCGGAAGCTTTTCGCTGAAATCCATGATGAAGACCACCACCAAGATTTAATGCGTGATGAAATGATCCATCGAGAACAGCATCTACCGCAGTCAAGGTACCACCGACTAAGTAGCTAGACGCTTCATGCATGCCGTTGAAAATTGGTGTATCCTCCGTACCTAGACCAAACTCAATTCCGTCACTTTCTGATAAGTTACCCATTCCAGCTTTTTGGACTGCCTCTATGTATTGATTATCATGGAATAATCTTAATTCTTCAATGGTCGCCATACGTGGGGGAAGAATATCTTCTTTTGCTAGTCCATTTGATTTTTCCAATAAATCTTTTGTTAATAGAACTCTTTTTTGATTAAATGGATGATCTGCATGAAAATGATAATTTAATAATGATTCTGAATAGATAAATGCGCTTTTACAGTTCATTGATCTAACTCCAGTGCTTCATTAGGCCACATGAGTTCATATCCAGCTTCTCGTAAATCATTGATAATTGGTGCAGGATTCATCGTTTGGAAACGAATGACGACAAGTTTATAAGTTGGATCATCCTTATATGGATAAATGAGTAATGAAATAATATTTATTTGTCGATTTCCAAAAAAGGTTGTCAAATGTGGCAGTGTTTTTGGACGGTGTTTTATTTTAACCTCAATATGTGAACCTTGTACATCTGTTCCTGTTAATTGAATTAATGTGGAAAGCATATCTTTTTGGGTTATCATTCCAATAAGTTTATGATTACGAACAACTGGAACACAGGCGATTTCTTCATTATAAAAAATGTTGGCAATTTCTTCAACAAAGTCTAGAGGGTGTACCGAGATCACAGGTTGGCTCATAATGGTCTGAATTTCATTATGTAATACAGACTGATCCGAACTTGAATCAAGAATAGAAGGGCTTGCATCACGGACATCACGATCAGAAACAATACCAATGACATGATTGCGTTCATTGACAATAGGAATATGGCGAATCCGATGGTTTTGTAATAATTGTAAGGCGTCAGCAATTGATGCGGTTGGTTGTAAGGTTACAACCTCTTTTTTCATCATATCCTCAACGAGCATTTTATAACTCCTCCTTTATGATTTTCATTTATAACGACGGGAAAATCGCAGTTTATCAAACCGATCAATGGAATCTTGATCAACATTCTTACCAATTCGGACCATCAAACAATTAGCGGGATGAGAAGTAATTTCAGGATCATCTGTTCTTGTCGGGGTTAGACCGCCAGCAGCCATCATTTTTTCCATGACTTTTCGGTAGTCCCATATACTAAGCTTTGTACCTGCCAAGTCCCAATGCCAGTAATACTCTGTTGAAATAATAATATAGTTTTCCATAAAGTCATCAAACATGGAAGTTTTTAATAAATTTGAAGCTATTTTTTCACCGCGATATCCGGGAATGACTTCAATTGCCCCAAGAACCATTAAGTTTTCAGTTTCAAAAGCCGACCATCTTTCAAGAGGATCAGCATGTAAATATGTTACATAGCCGATGATGGTGTCAGCCGCTCTTGCAATAATTAATCTCCCTTCAGGAAGGTCTGCAATACCTAAAATGGCCTTGAATTGTTGTGGGGCAGGACGAAAGGCTATTAAATCTTCATGAAAGTGATATTTATTTAATTCAGAAGATGGTAAAGGTCCTTCAATAATAACTGGACCATTTTCCGTATGACGTGTTACGGAATGGTATGTTTTCACATGCTTCATAGAATCGCCGCCTTATTTTGAATATACATTGTTAACACTTTTGGATTTTAAGATTGTCATTAAATTATACACGAGATTGACCTGATCATTTAGTTTTATCATGACAATTTAGTATCACTTGTTATTTAATCTTCATCATCTTTAGGTTTATTGCTATCTTGGATATTATTCTTCTTTTTTTCTTTATCTTTTTCTTTATTTTTATCTTTATCTTTTTCTTTACTTTTATCTTTATCTTTATCTTTTTCTTTACTTTTATCTTTTTCCTTTTCTTGATCTTTCTTTTCGTCATTCTTTTTGTCTTTGTCTTTATTTTTCTCTTTGGTTTTGTCTTTCTTTTTCTTATTGTCCTTGTTCTTAGCCTTATCCTTGTCTTTCTCTTTGTCGTTCTCATTATTTTCGTCTTTCTTTTTATCTTTCTTCCTGTCATTACCTTTATCTTTCTTTTTCTCTTTACCACTATCTTCGACTTTATCTGTATCTTGATCCTCGTTACCTTTGGAGTTCCCCACAACGACTTCGTATGAGGCCTTTGACTCGACACCGAAGTAATTCACTGCCTTTACATAAAAAGCACCTGAATTACCGGAGATTGATAAGCTCGTGCCTGTCGTACTTCCTGAGAACTTAAAATTTCCGCCAGAATGACTGGCGGTGAAAACGCGATAGCCTACAACATTGTGACCGCTGGATTGACTCCAACTGATACTAGAATTAGATGCTGATACGGATTGAGGTGCTTCAGGCACCCCTCCATTATCGCTTAATGGCGTACCGATTTCTCCTTTTGGGATACTAATTTTATCCCAAAGATCGCGATTTAATTGTGGAAAGAGTAATGATTGATCACTTAATTTATCATATCCATTACGTTTTAAAAATTCAGGATTAAAGGTAAGTCCGTCTCCTTGAATAAACTCTGTAGGTGTCTTTGAACCTGCGACGACAGACTTCCCATCGACATTGACATAACTCCCGGTTATTAAACTGTCATCGACTTCAGTTGGCACGAATTTAGAATTAAATAAATCGGTTTTTACTAATCCTGCCTTTTCACATAATTCGGAAGGCAACATACCAGATATCGCGCAATAGCTTTTTTCAACAATCCCATCTGGACGTTCAAACTTATTTTGGGGTGCCACGAGGTCAGGATTAATCTCTGAGGCACTGTTGATCAGCTCCGCCCATAATTTAAGGTTTCTTTGGCTGTAACTTAATGAACAGCCAGGGCAATAGTCAAGCCCTAAGTTATTATCATAACCGATCCAAGTTCCAAATGTGACATTCGGATTCGTTCCAACAAACCAAGCATCTTTATAGTCATTTGTTGTTCCGGTTTTACCAGCCCAATCAACTCCACCATGTGAAAGTTGTGAGTTTAAATAACTACCTGTTCCTTCATTAATTACGCTCCGCATCATATCAATTGTTAAATAAGCGGATTGTGGAGAATACACTTCAACTGGTTTGGATTCATGCTCATATACAATATCCCCATCATTCGTTGTAATTTTTTCAATCATATATGCATCGACGAATTGACCATCATTTCCAAATGTAGCAAATGCGTTTGTATTTTCTTTAACGGAAACACCTTTATCCATCGCACCTAAAATAAGGGATTCAATTTGATAATCCATTTCTGTTAACCTTGTAAACTTCATTTTATCCAAATACTCTTCAGCTGGATTATCATTTATAATCTCCATATATGTTCTTACAGCCGGTATATTATAGGACTGTGCAAGTGCTGTACGGGCTGGGACAATTCCGTGATATCCACCACCATAGTTTGTAATCTCTTTACCGCCTGAGTAGGTTGTCGGTATGTCAGCGATCGGTGTTCCGGGTTGAACGACCCCTTTTTCCATTGCGGCTGCATAGAAGAATGGTTTCATCGTACTTCCATTTTGTCTATATGCGTTTGTAGCATGATTTAATTCACTATCAGGACTATATTCTCGCCCCCCTACAAAGCTAATGATTCTACCTGTATGGTTATCAATTAATATTCCACCTGTTTCTACTTGAGCGACCACTTCTTTCGTTTTACCTGTTTCATCATCTTTTACCGTGATGGTTTGATCTGGTCCATAATACTGATAGTTTTTCGCTATTTCTTGAAACTTTTTATAAATGTTTTTGTCGATCGTGGAATGAATATTATACCCGCCAAGTCTTAGCTCTCTTTCTGCTTGTGTACTATACTCTTCGTCTAACTCTTTATCTTGCCTGAGATCTTTTTCTTTATAGCCATCTTCTTCAGCAAGTTGTTTTTTAAAGATCTTTTTCGCTTCATTTTCGAGTTCATATGTTAAATAAGAATGTTGATCGCCTCTTGTATCAGAAACTTCACTAAAGTCAGCAGTAATATCGTATGCTAAAGCCTCTTCATATTCCTTTTTATCAATATATTCTGCTTCATACATACGCTTTAAAACAGTTTTCATTCGTTTAATACCTGGCTTCAAGGCATCCTTATCTTTTAATCCACCTGAATTTACAAAAGGTGTGTATGCAGATGGACTTTGCGGTAATCCTGCTAAATATGCTGCTTGTGGTAAATTTACTTCATCAGCATTCACATTGAAAATTCCCCGTGAGGCTGTCTGGACCCCGGCAATATTATAGCCAGAAGCTTCTCTTCCATAGGGAATAATATTTAAGTATGCTTCCAAAATTTGTTCCTTTTCAAATAAACGCTCTAACCGTAAAGCTAATAAAATTTCTTTCGCTTTTCTTGTGAAAGAGACTTCATTTGTTAAAATTTGGTTTTTAATTAATTGCTGGGTCAACGTACTTCCGCCGGTCTTCACATCGGAATTTGCTGCTTCCTGTGCAACCGCACGGATAATTGCTTTTGGAACGACCCCTTTATGCTCATAAAAATATTCGTCCTCTGTAGCGATAACGGCATTGATCAAGGTGTCAGATACATCTTCGAGTTTAATTTCTTCCCGATGTAAATCTGACCGAACATCCGAAATAAACTTATTATCAGCATAATATAATTTTGACGTTTCCTCATAATTATAAATATCTTCTTCCATACTTGCGTAACTCCGAATCGGTTCGTCTTTAACAAGTGAGGCAAAGTATCCCGCTCCAATTCCAACCGCTAAAAACAAACTAATCATCCCAATAATAATAAAGAATAAAATAACATTCCAAAATACATCATAGGTAATCCGTGATGAACGTTGAAGTTTACCAGTACTCCAACTTGCCTTTATTTTTTTGTTCAATTGATCTTTCCATTTTTTATCGTTCACAACCAGACCTCCCAAAACTCCACTATTAATTATATCATATGAGCGTTTTTAGTTGTATTGATACATTAATGAATTTCATAATCCCTATTTGTAACTATACAACTAGATAACGAAGTGACACAGCTAGTTATGGTAATTATGTAATTCATTCACATGTGCAATTAATTGCTTAATATTTATAAATGTGTTAAAAGTAGAGTATGATAAAATAGTCTTGCTGAGAAAGAATGAAGTAGCATGCAAATCACTTTTATAGAGAGCTAGCGGTGGTGGAAGCTAGTATACATTTGTAGGCGAATTACAATCTGGAGCATTTTTTATAATGTAGATTATAAAAACGGTGGAGCCATCGTTAACAAAACCAAAGTGGCACGATTTAGTGCAACAAGGGTGGTAACGCGAGTTAAATCTCGTC
>DATGSG010000123.1:0-77537 GCA_035302925.1 Virgibacillus sp.
CTCAGACCGAAGGTTTGCCGCTCGCTTCCTCCAGATTTCACGTCACCGTGAACACCCTTGCGTTAAGCTAACTGTTACTTCTGTCTTCACAGCTCGGGACTTGCACCCTATAGATTACGCCCATGCTGGGCGCACGATAAAAAATATCCCTCTCCAATAGAGAGGGATATTTTTATCTAACTGAATCAATTCATAATTACCAAAAACAGTGGCACTAAATCCAGCTTATGAAATTGATTAAACTAAAGCTTAATAATGTTCGTTAACAATCTCAGCACAGCGTGAACAAATATCTGGGTGTTCTTTATCTTCCCCAACTGTTTCAGCTGTTACCCAACAACGGCCACACGTTTCGCCAGGATGTTTTTCAACCTTAATATTTACATGGTTGTATTCCTTGGCACTTGGTTCGTTATCCATGACTACGGCTTCTGAAACAATTAACATTTGATGTAAATATGGAATCGTTTCGAGAACTTCTTTTGTCTGCTCATCTTTAGCAACAATCGTCACTTTTGCTTCCAATGATTTCCCAATTATTTTCTTATCTCTCGCTTCTTCCAGCGCTTTAAGAACGTCATCACGGACACTCATGAAATGATCCCATTTTTCTTTAGATGTTGATGAATCATAAATGATTTCTGGTTTCGGGATATCTGTTAATTGGACATAATCCGCTTCAACACCTGGAATAAACTCCCACACTTCTTCAGCTGTGTGTGGAATAATTGGGCTTATTAATTTAACAAGCGTGACAATCGTGTCATAATATACGGTTTGGATACTTCTACGACGGGAATTATTCTCCTCTTCGATATACAAGACATCTTTGGCGAAGTCTAGATAGAATGAACTCAGATCTCCGGCACAAAAGTCATGAATCGCATGATATACTTCAGAGAATTCATAGTTTTCATAAGACTCACGTACATCAGATATTAAGTTTTGTAAACGATAAAACATATAAAGATCAACTTCTTCTAAATCTTCTTTCGCTACTCTATTAGCAGCCGGATCGAAATCTGTTAAATTCCCTAACATAAATCTGAACGTATTTCTGATTTTTCGATAGCTCTCTGACACTTGCTTTAGAATATCATCTGAAATACGCACATCTGATTGATAATCAACCGATGACACCCAGAATCGTAAAATATCTGCGCCAAGTTGCTTGAGAACCTTAGATGGGACCATTACATTACCTACTGATTTACTCATTTTCCGGCCATTGCCGTCCAAGACCATACCATGACTAATAATGTTCTTATACGGTGCCTTACCATTCGTTGCGACCGATGTCGTTAAGGAAGAGTTAAACCACCCTCGATATTGGTCAGTACCTTCTAAATAGAGATCTGCTGGGCGTTGATGATCTTCGCGTCCTTCCAGTACAGCTTCATGTGATGATCCCGAGTCAAACCAAACGTCCATAATATCCGTTTCTTTTCTAAACTCCCCGTTCGGGCTATGTTCCGAAGTAAACCCTTCTGGTAGTAAATCTTTCGCTTCACGTTCGAACCAAATATTTGAACCGTGTTCCGAGATTAGTTTTGATATATGTGAGATCGTTTCATCCGTAATAATAGGTGTCTGATCTTCACCATAAAAGACCGGAATCGGTACTCCCCATGTTCGTTGACGTGAAATACACCAATCTTCACGATCACGGAACATATTATACATGCGTGTCTCTCCCCAAGAAGGGATCCAATTAACCTCTTTAATTTCATCTAATATATCTTTCCTAAATGCTTTTATTGACGTAAACCATTGTGAAGTCGCACGTGTAATCGTTGGTTTTTTCGTTCTCCAATCATGTGGATAAGAGTGTGTAATAAAGTTCAACTTTAATAATGAACCTGTTTCCTCTAGTTTTTCAGTAATTGATTTATTTGCTGCATCATAAAATAGACCTTCAAAACCAGGTGCTTCACTTGTAAGATAGCCTTTATCATCTACAGGACTTAATGCTTCAATCCCATATTCACGCGCAATATAAAAGTCATCCTCACCATGCCCTGGTGCCGTATGAACACAACCTGTTCCAGCATCAATTGTAACATGATTACCGAGCATAACGAGTGAATCGCGGTCATAAAATGGATGCTTCGCTACAATGCGATCAGCTTTACTTCCTTTAAATGTGTTAACAACTTCCGCATCTATCCATTCTAATTCTTCCACAACGGTGTCAAATAAATCATGAGCAATAATATAACGTTCATCATTCACTTTGACAACATCATACTCTAAGTCCGGGTGAAGACTAATCCCTAAGTTGGCAGGCATTGTCCATGGGGTTGTCGTCCAAACAATAAATTTATCCCCTTTATCTAAAACACCTTTTCCATCTACAACATCGAGTGTCACATAGATGGATGGGGATCGTTTATCATGATATTCGATTTCTGCTTCTGCTAAAGCTGATTCCGAAGACGGCGACCAATGGACAGGTCTTAATCCCTTATAAATATAACCTTTCCCCGCCATTTCACCGAAGAGTTTTATTTGGGCAGCTTCATAATCATTGGTTAACGTAATATATGGATTATCCCAGTCCCCACGAACACCAAGTTCCTTAAACTGTCCACGCTGGCTATCCACTTGATCCATTGCATATTCCGCACACATCCGTCTGAATTCAGCAACACTAACATCATTACGGTCAAACTTTTTACTAGTTGTTAGTGCCGTTTCAATCGGTAAACCATGGGTATCCCAGCCTGGAACATATGGTGCATGATAACCTGACATCGATTTATAACGAACGATAAAATCCTTTAAAATTTTATTTAATGCATGCCCAATATGAAGATCCCCGTTGGCATATGGTGGACCATCATGTAATATAAATAAAGGTCTACCTTCTGTTCTTTCTTGAACCTTTTCATAGATCTTCTTTTCTTCCCATTCTTGTCTTCTGACAGGTTCTTTATTCGGTAAGTTTCCACGCATGGGAAACTTTGTTTTCGGTATGAGTAATGTTTCTTTGTAATCCATAAGGCAGATCCTCCTATATTTTTAAAATGAAAGAATAAAAAAGTCCCCAACATCCCAAAAAAGGGACGAGAAGACTCGCGGTACCACCCTTATAAATCTAAATGCATGATTTAAATTTACTCGAAATTCGTAACGTGAATGATCCGTCCAATTTTACTTCATTCAAATGGATACTCAAGAGTGATTTTCTAAAAGCACTGCTGTATCAGGCTCACACCAGTCCCTGACTCGCTATCCAGCTACTTGCTCTTATACTATCTCTGTCGTCGTAATAGTTTATTTATGATGACCGTGAGTCAATTTCATAATGGACGAATTAGATGTAAAAACCGAATACATATAATTAATCAATCAACGATTTTACCACTACATTATTAGTTGGATTTTACATTACTATTTTGAATTATGAAATTGATTCATGTATATGAATTATAAGTAATTTATCAGATAACGTCAAGATCTAAGGTTTATTGCTTAGTAATTCTAGATCTTCGCCCATCTCTGCATCAAATAATTCTTCCCAATCATCTGTTCCAATCATATCAAGCTGTGCTTGGACGAGCATTTTTAAACGTGTGCGAAATACTTTTCCTTGTTTTTTCAATTCCTCATTTTCAATATACTGCTGTCTTGACTTACTTAATGCTTCATTAACAATTCGATCCGCATTTTTCTCTGCTTCTTTTACGATTAATTTAGATTCTTTTCGTGCATGTGCCTTCACTTCTTCGGCCGTTTCCTGAGCAACTAAAATTGACTTATTTAATGTCTTTTCAATATTCATAAAGTGCCCAAGCTTTTCTTCCAATTCAATTACTTGCTCATTAGCCGCTTCAGATTCCCTAATGGCCAGTTCATAATCTTTTATCACTTGATCTAGAAATTCATTGACCTCATCTTCATCATACCCACGAAAGCTTCTTCCAAACTGTTTGTTATGAATGTCTAATGGTGTTAACGGCACGGTGGCCACCTCCTTGATATATTCATCCAGATTTTATGTCTCAGGTCATGCTAGGCTCTAATTTCATTTATACCTCCATCATATACCATTCGACATAGTTTTGCTTATCATTTTATCGTTTTTATTTTAATCTTGCAACGGTAATTCTTTGTTTATTCTTACGTGTTTCCCCATTCATGGCTACAAACTTACTTCTACCCTTACCACGAACCGAGATTAAGTCGCCAGCATATAATAAAAACTTAGGATCAACGACAAGTTTGAAATTTACTTTGACTTGCTTTTTCTTTATATATGCAGACGCTTCTTTTCTCGACATTTTATATATTTCACTTAAAACAGTATCTAATCGTAATGAACTTACGGTTGTATCCGTTTCAATCCAGTCCATTTCTTTCTCCAGCAACTTGGTTATTGGTTCTTCTGTTAAACTTATATTTGCATTTTTAATTGTCGTTAAATTCATCGAAACATAGTTTGCAATTTCTTCAGCCATCATAATTTGAATGTGGCCTGCTGTTACAAAAATATCCCCTAATTTATCACGCGTTATTCCCAATGAAAGGAATGCACCCATAACATCTCTATGTAATAATGAAATAAACTTTTCGTTATACGTCGCTTGCATCAAAGTTAAGCGAAAGGATGTATCTGTTACATCCTCATAAAAAGGCGCAATGATCAGCCGTTTTCTTTCCAAGTGCTCTGTGCCACTATGAATTCTTAACTGGATCTCGTCATTCGTCTTTCCGATCACAGATTCCACAATCTGCTGTTCTCTTGGATCGAGAAAGTCAGTCAACTTTGCTTGGTATCTCGTTTTTACATATTCTTGCCAGGAAAGGACCTGATCAATAAATGAATGTTCTTCTTTTCGATAGTGCTGATAAATACCCATTGCACATCAGTCCTAAAGCCAACTTATGAGCATATCTCTTAATGCTGATAAGCCACTATTCTTTGCAAATTGCAGAACAATAATTCCAACTAATGGTGATATATCAATCATACCAAGAGGTGGAATAAAACGTCTAAACTGCTCTAAATACGGTTCACATATACTTGCTAAAAACATTCCTATCGGGGCCTCTCGTGCTCCTGGAAACCAAGACATGAGAATGTATGCAAGCAATGCATATATATATATTTGTAGACCAATCCCAATTAAATCTAATACTAGTCCTAACATCAACTACCATCCTTTACCGAATTCATCTCCATTAATATAGGCCTCTGCAATCGAGCCAGACACTTTTACATTATCAGGTGTACACAAAAAGGTTTGCGTGCCTAATTTTTGTATATCTCCATTAAGAGCATATACTGTCCCGCTTAAAAAGTCGACAATTCTTACAGCCTGATTATGATCGACTCGTTCTAAATTAATAACAACCGCACGTCTATTCACAAGATTATCGGCAATCTCTTGTGCTTCATTGTACGCTCGCGGTTCACACAGAACAACTTTTGATGTGGGCTGCTTCATGCTCGTTAAGTTAACAACATTCGTATTGTCCTGGTGTTGATTTATAGATGGTTCAGGATCATCGGTATCTTCTTCCGTGTATTCATACTCATACTCATCATCAACACTAAACAACGATTTAAGTTTATCTTTAAAACTCATGTTTTCACCTCACATTCATTCGGTTCCGACTAATTTTGAACCAATTCTAATATGTGTAGCCCCTTCTTCAATCGCAATTGTATAATCATTACTCATCCCCATGGACAAGCTCTCACAAGGCGCATATGATAATTGCTTACTTTTTACTGTGTCTCTCAGAGTGGCTAGTTTCTGGAATGTTCGCCTGAGCAATTGTTCATCCTTAATTTCAGGTGCCATTGTCATTAATCCGATGACTCGTACATGCTCATACCCTTCAAGATCTTCTATAAAAGGGATGACCTCATCTGGTGCTAGTCCATGTTTTGATCCTTCACCGCTTACATTTACTTGAACAAAACAATCGATCTGTTTTGTTGCCCGACTCTGTATTTGCTTCGCGATAGATAAACGATCCAATGAATGAATTGTATCGATTTTATGAATGACATCTTTCACTTTTCTTGATTGTAATGTTCCGATAAAATGCCATTTTGCCTCATCATCTATTTGTGAATATTTTTTTGTCATTTCTTCAACACGGTTTTCACCAATATTTTCAATGCCTGCATCGATTAATTCCTTCGTTCGTTCTATTGTAACATATTTTGTAACGCCAATTATGGTAATTTCGTTAGGATCTCGATTTACATTAGCACAAGCTTGTTTGATCTCGGCACGAATGTGTTCTAGATTTAATTTGACGTCCATCTTTATCTGTTCTCCCTTCACCTTCTTACTTCATAAAACCGATATAAGCCGCCATTCTCCCCGTTTCTCCATGGTCTCGGCGATAGGAGTAAAACAGTTCCTTATCCGCAAATGTACAATAACTTGTCACATCAATATGATGACGTAATACACCAGCTTGTAAGAGATTTTCTACATTTAACTGCTTTAAATCTAATAAATATCGATTATTGCCTTGGTCAATAATTGTATGCTCTCGATATTGATCATCTATATATTGTAAAACATGATCATCAACTTGATAATTTGCCAATGATATACAAGGACCAATAGCTACTAATAAATCTGTTGGATTCGTTCCCCTGTTAATCAGTTCAGCGACCATTTTTTGAGCGAGCTGATCAACCGTTCCTTTCCATCCAGCATGAGCAATTCCAATATATTTTGAAACCGGATCAAAAAAATACAATGGGACACAATCAGCAAATAAAGCTGTGCATAACAAGCCCGACTCTTTCGTTATGAGTCCATCTATACCTGCTAATGTGTTCTCATGAGAGATTGAGCCTGTTCCATGGTCATGTTGATCGACAACTTTAATATTCGTATGATGTGACTGTTCACCAACTACCCATGTATCTAATGGTGCCTGTACATGTTTTGCTAGTATTTCTCGGTTCGCAATAACATCAATAGGCTGATCAGGTATGTGTAATCCTAAATTCAATGTGTCATAGGGTCGCTTACTCACTCCTCCACGTCTCGTTGTAAAACCAACTTGTAATCTTGGATCGATCTCTTGCCAGCTTTTTATTGTTAATAATGATTGGTTTTTTTGGTGAAATGGTTCTTCCATACGATCCCTCCCAACCTCAGTGTTGATGATCAAACTGACACTCGCATTCTATATAGGATAATATATTTACCAAATAACTTCCAATGTATTGGCTGGTTTCTTGAAAATTATCATTCACTATTATTTTCTTGAAATGATAAATCAGTCTGATCTGACTCTGGATATCGTTGTGGTTCAGCAACATCTGTAACAAGTATAACATCCATACCAATGGTAACAATTTGATCCCAAAATACAATTCGTTCCTCTGGTTTCCCAAATAAGCCTTGTTTATTTTCGCGAACAATAATAATAATCGCTGTTATCCTTCCTAAATCTGGATCGATTTGAAGATCATGAATATGGCCTAATCTTTCTCCACTATCCACTACGATAACTTCCTTTATTTGCAAGTCGGATAATTTTATCATTTGATTCACCCCTATGCTTTATATGTATGCACAGATCTATATATTTTTCATAGCAAATTAAAAAGCAAGTAAAAGTGGATGTGATCCCTACTTTTACTTGCCTTATTTTCATCGCTCACTTTCAACTTTTGTCAGATTATTACCTTTTTGAGCTATTCAAACATTTCTTTATTCATTTGTTGGATGGCCGCTTTTTCTAAGCGTGACACTTGTGCCTGAGAAATACCAATCTCTTCTGCTACTTCCATTTGTGTTCGACCTTGGAAAAAACGTTTATTTAATATTAGTTTTTCTCTCGCACTTAATTGATGCATACCTTCTTTTAAAGATAATTTATCATCCCATGTATCTTCTTTGTTTTTATCATCACTAATTTGATCCATAACGAATATTGGATCCCCACCATCATTATAAATAGGTTCATATAAGGAAACCGGGTCCTGAATCGAATCTAATGCAAAAACAATATCAGCATGGGATATTCCCATTTCTTCGGCTATTTCCATTGGTGTAGGTTCTTTTGATGTACGATGAATCAGTTTTTCGCGAACCTGTAGAGCCTTATATGCTGTATCACGCAATGACCTGGAAACTCGGATTGGATTATTATCCCTTAAATATCTTCGAATTTCACCAATAATCATCGGAACCGCATATGTGGAAAACCGAACATTATGTCCTAAATCAAAATTATCAATCGATTTCATTAACCCGATACAACCAACTTGAAATAAATCATCTACATATTCTCCACGATTATTAAATCGTTGGATGACACTTAGAACGAGTCGTAAATTCCCATTGATCAATTCTTCCCTAGCTGATAATTCCCCCTCTTGTTGTAGTTTAATAAATAACTTCCTCATTTCGGGATTTTTCAAAACTGGTAACTTCGATGTATCAACACCACATATCTCAACTTTATGTCTATACATTCTCTATTGCCCTCCCAGATGGTGATGCTGTTCATGGACAGTATCTCCGACCCGAAAGTTTTTTATTCAACGCACAACAGGCTGACTCATGTAAAAAACAAGACGTTTCCTACGTATAACGAGACTAAACCATTTTGTTAAATTCTTTTTTTAAACGCTTAATAATCTTCTTTTCTAAACGGGAAATATAGGACTGGGAGATGCCTAACATATCAGCTACATCTTTTTGTGTTTTCCCATCTTCACCAATTAAACCGAATCTTAATTCCATAATTTGTTTTTCACGATCCTTTAACTCTGACAGTGCACTTTTTAATAAATCTTTATCAACATGGGCATCTAAATTCTTTGTAATGATGTCAATTTCGGTCCCTAAGACGTCTGATAACAGGAGTTCATTTCCATCCCAATCAATATTCAGCGGCTCATCAAATGACATTTCTGACTTTGTCTTGTTGTTTTTCCTTAAGTACATTAAAATCTCATTTTCAATACAGCGAGAAGCATATGTTGCTAATTTAATTTTTCTTTCTACATCAAAAGTGTTCACCGCTTTAATTAAACCAATTGTTCCAATACTAATCAAATCTTCAATATTGATCCCCGTATTTTCAAACTTTCGAGCAATATAAACGACAAGTCGCAAATTTCGTTCAATTAAAGTGGCTCGGGCAGATTGATCACCTTTCGATAATAGGGTCAATGTCTTCTTTTCTTCTTCTTTCGATAGTGGTGGGGGTAATGCTGTACTCCCACCGATATAATAAATTTCATCCGTCTTAATTCCTAATTTTATTAAAACTCTATAGAACCACAAGCGCAATCGTAATCTCCAAATTCTCAAAAAAATCGCCTCCTGTTATGATTTATGCCGATTCGACCGTAGATAGCTTAATGATTTGTGGTTGAATTAAACAATGGTAACTACGATCTTTTGTTAAACGAGCAAACTGAATGCCAATTAGAACTTTAGTTGTCATGATTTTCTTTTGATTATAATAAATGATTAACTGATCAGGCCGAACTGCAATTAAAAAGCTACTTTTCCCTTCAACCCCTTGATAAGGAACGATTTTAATTTTGTTTTCCCAACGCTTTGGCAGCCGATCAAAGTTGAGATCAAGATAGCATTGTTTGATTAATCCCCACTCTTCGACCGAAAACCATTGTTTTATATATTCTTCATCACAAATAATGACAGGTTGTTTTGAAATCGGGTCTACTAATTGATTCCCACTATCAATATAGCCAGTTGTTGAATAGCTTTCTCCATTTAAGTGAATAACGACTGGACATAGCTGGTCATAGCGTATTTTTTCAATCGCATGCTTGTCCATTTGTCTCTTCGTGAATATCCAGACGAGCGGAAACCCAACCATAATAAATAGCCAACTGACAGGATCACCTAATTGATTATTCACTTCAAGTAGGCCATCCGCTGATAAAATGATTGGTTTTTTTAATAAAAAGTGAATCCCTATTAATCCACCCCCAACCGTAAATGAAATGAAATAAAACAAAAGCAATTGTTTTATGGATTGATAAATTGTCGTAAACCGGAAAGCACTCAAAATAATGACCATAGAGAACAATAATTTACCGATGACCGTAGTCATAAATGTATTCGGATAATATAATGTAATCGGCACGATTAATGACGCAATGAATGCCCCAAAAGCAATACGTAATTTTCCTGTGTTATCTTTTGATAGTATTTGTGTCAGCATGAGCAACATCATGTCCAAAAAAAAATTTAATGCCCAGACAGCATCAAGATAAATGGTCACCTCGCTCTTCCTCTCCTACACTTGTATAACTAAGATATTGTCTGTCTTGATAACCTACCAAACCATTCCGTAAAAAGTGGTTTCCTATGTTCATAGATTTGTTCACTAAAAAAAGTATAGCCCACTTCCAAAGCAAAGTCTGTCACATCCTGTACGGAAACCGGGGCTAATTTTAACTAGTTATTGGAGAGTTTGTCGGTCACGTCTTTAACTCTTTTTATCTTCATCCGTGAATCATCTATATTAATGAATTTCATAATCCCTATTTATAGCTATATAAATACAGCAGTGAAGTGATATAGCTGTTTACGGTAATCATGAAATTCATTCATATGATTAACATGTACGCCAATATTCCCCATAAAAACGCCCAATAGACACTCATCAAATGATAAGTGTCTATTGGGCGTTTTCACTGACAGCGAGATAACTTAGTTAATCAGTATATATCGATATGCTATTTTTTGCGATTACGATTTCTCAAGAATGTTGGAATATCAAGTGTATCTTCACTTTCCGCTTGTTCCGTACGTTGATCACGTGGCTCACGTGGCTCGTTTACAGGAGGCGGTGCTACTTCTTGGTTTGTATTTGTTGCAGCATGTTGCTGCTGAACACCCGGTCGTTTCCGAGGTTCCTTTTCACCTTCTGCTAATTCCTTAAATCCAGTTGCAATGACTGTTACGACAATTTCATCTTTTAAATCTTCATTAATAACAGATCCAAAGATGACATTCACTTCATCATCTGCTGCTGAAGTAACTAAATCTGCAGCCTCCTGAACTTCATATAAACTTAAGTTTGGTCCACCCGTAATATTCATTAAAATACCATGGGCTCCATCAACAGAAGTCTCTAACAACGGTGATGAGATTGCTTTTTTAGCGGCCTCAGAAGCCCGACTCTCCCCTGTTGAAACGCCAATTCCCATCAAAGCTGAACCTTTATCATACATTATTGTTTTTACGTCAGCAAAATCCACGTTAATTAATCCCGGTTTTGCGATCAAATCAGAAATTCCTTGAACACCTTGACGCAGTACATTATCTGCCTCTCTGAATGCTTCTAGCATCGGTGTGTTCTTATCAACGATTTCCAGTAGACGATCATTTGGAATGACGATTAATGTATCAACACTGCTTTTGAGTGAACCAATTCCAGAAATGGCTTGCGTAGATCTTCTTCTCCCTTCAAATGAGAAAGGACGCGTGACAACACCTACTGTTAATGCCCCCAAATCTTTTGATATTTGAGCAATGACAGGTGCTGCTCCCGTACCTGTACCTCCACCCATTCCAGCAGTTACAAATATCATATCAGCACCTTGTAGTGCATCTTCTAACTGTTCTTTACTTTCCTCAGCGGCTTTTTTCCCTACCTCTGGATTTGCACCTGCACCTAATCCACGAGTTAGTTTGCCACCAATCTGAAGTTTAACTTCTGCTTTCGATAAATTTAGAGCTTGGGCATCTGTATTTACGGCGATAAATTCTACACCTTCAACACCGTGCTCAATCATTCGGTTCACGGCATTATTTCCGCCGCCACCTACACCGATAACTTTAATTGTCGCTAAATGGTCTAAATCAGTATCAAATTCCAACATATTTACGTTCCTCCTAATATGCAAAATTACAAGAATTGTTGAGACTATCTAAATACGAGATTTTCATGATGGTCTTTTAAATGTAAGCAAACTTCGTACAAACCGACGTTTAATTAATCAAAAAAGTATTTGAATAGATTAGCGAATTTGGATTCTTTTTCTTTTTCTTCTTGCACTTCACTAGACTTTGACTTTGATTTTGATTGTTGTCTTATTCGTCTTGGTTTCTCTTCCTGATCATTCGAAATGACTGAAGGAAATAACTCTTTTCCTTGTATCTTCGCATTAGAGTATGCAAATTGCAAGATCCCAACGCCTGCAGTAAATTGTGGCTCTCTAACACCTATGTAATCGGGTATTGCAACCCGCACATTTGCATTAAATACATCTTGGGCAAGCTCAAGCGTACCAGGCATTTTCATTGTTCCACCTGTTAATACATAGCCCCCTGGTAAATCACTGTACCCCATACGATGGATCTCTCTTTCAGCATAAGCATAGATTTCTTCCAATCTCGCTTCTATCATATCAGATATTTCAAGCTGGTTATAGCTTTGCTTTTCATTACTACCAATTATGGCAACGTCAAACACTTCATCTTCCTGAGCATCATCAAAAAAAGCATGTCCATAATTTACTTTAACATCTTCCGCTTCTTCTGTTGATGTTTTAAGCCCGATCGATAAATCCTTTGTCACATTGTCCCCACCTAATGGAACAACGCCTGTAGCTGCTAAATGATCATTTGCATAAACAGATACGGTTGAACAACCTCCACCAACATCAATTAGTGCAATTCCGAGACTTCTCTCATCTTTAGACAAGGCAACTGTACCGGCAGCCAATGGTTGCAAACAAATATCAGCTACTTTTAAATTTGCCCCTTCTACACATTTCAGTATATTATGTAGGACTGTCTTGGAACATGTAATAATTGTCCCTTCCATTTCCAAGCGAACACCAATCATTCCTCTTGGATCTGTAATTTCATCTAAACCATCTACGATAAATTGCTTTGGAATAACATCTATGATATCACGCTCTGGTGGAATTGAAACAACCTGTGCACCATCGATTACACGTGTAATATCCTCATCACTTATTTCTCTGTTTTCGCTTTGAATGGCAACAACACCATGACATGGTTGTAATTGAATATGATTACCGTTAATACCGACGACTACACTATCGATTTCCATACCGACCATTCGTTCAGCCTGTTCAACGGCACTTTTAATCGAACTCACCGTACGATCAATATCAACGATTGCGCCTTTTTTCATTCCATTGGATTTTGCAGTACCTACTCCAATAATGTTAAGTGAGTCATTTAAAACTTCGCCAATGATTACTTTAATACTCGCCGTACCAATATCAAGACTTACTAATATTTCACTGCTATTCACAACAAGGCACCTCCTCAACAGAAGCATCTGAATAAGACTTAATTGATACTCAGATGGTTTCTCTCCCTTACTATATTTCATTGCTCAATAATCTATTATTAAATATTATTTGACAAAACTATCCATATGTATTCTATCATCTGTATTATTGTTATAATACCATGTTTAGTCTTGAGTTTCACTCTCTTTTTTTTCCTCATCTACTTCATTGTCAAATTCTTCAAAATAAGCACCAACTCCAATATGAATGATTCCCTTATTTCCTGAGGAAAGTTGTGAAACAATCGCTGGATAAACTTCCATTTTATTAGCGAAATCTCTAATCGTTCCATCAACTAAAAAACCATCATTCATATAAAGATAAACTCTATCTTTGTTATCCTTCGTGGGCATCCAGTGAATCTCTGAAATGATATGTAAGATGTTTTCAGGTAGATCATTTAGTTCACTTGTCATTTTCTTCAAATACTCTTTGTCTTTAAAGTCTACTAATAGTGGGGCATCACCCACTGGTTTTTCAAGTTCCTTTAAAGTTGTTCCATCTCCAATAATTGGATGGTACTTTTTGTCTACGGATAAATATCCTACTCGTTTATGTTCCGTTAGCTCAATTTCAACTGTACGTGGTAATTTTCTACTCACTTTTACAGATGAAACGACCGGTAACTTCGAGATGTCACTTTCAATCGTTTTTAAATTAATAATCCAAATATTAGTCTGCTCTTCTAAATCACTGATCTCAATAATTTCTTCTTCTGATAAAAATGAATTCCCCTTGATTGCAACGGTCTTAATATCACTTAGTGGAGATTGCAAATAGATGATCATTAATATCAGTAAGAAAAAGATCGAAAGATAAAATACTAAACGGCGATTGGCCTTTTTCTTACGTTGTTCTTTTAACTTAGGAATGCGATCTTGGATAGAAACAACTTTTTTTTTGCTCATTTCTATTTCTTCCTTTATTAAATAATTTACAACGATACTAACTCATTTTTCAATCAATACCTTTGTCTTCTGAATTATAACATATAAACCTAGTAGACATATAGTACTTACCACAGTTTATGCTCCGATTTATTTGACAATAGCATTCTACTGAATCACATTTACACTTTTGCGTGCATGCTGATGTTTAATACAATCCCTATTGAGCATAGTGTTAACATTAATGAGGAGCCTCCATAACTCAAAAAAGGTAACGTAATCCCGGTAACAGGTATTAAACCAATAACGACACTTACATTAATCATCACTTGGATTGTCAACATGCTGATAATACCAAAAGCTGTAAATCTTCCGAATTGATCTGGTGCTGCCAGTGCAATATTTATACCGCGCCATAATAACAATATAAAAATACCTATTACGATTGTTCCCCCGATAAATCCTAATTCCTCGCCTAAAATGGCAAAGATGAAATCAGTCTGTGGTTCGGGTAAATAAAAGTACTTTTGTAAACTATTCCCTAAACCAACTCCCATTAAACCTCCTGGTCCGATTGCATATAAAGATTGTATAATCTGAAAACCATCTCCAAGTGGATCTTCCCATGGATTCATAAATGCCGTTATCCGACTGATTCGATAAGGAGCGGACAGAATAAGCCATACAAAGCCAATAAGCCCAATCATTCCAATTCCAATAAAATAACGCAGCTTCCCACCCGCTATAAAAATCATCAACATGCACGTTAATACGAGCACAACACCTGTCCCAAGATCTGGCTGCAACATAATAATAGCGAAGGCTGTAAATATTAACATCACTGCTGGAAAAAACACTTTTCGAAAGGACTCTATATATTTTTGATACGTTGATAAGAATGCTGCCAAGAAGATAATCAGACCTAGTTTCATAAATTCAGATGGCTGAATACTAAACACCCCGACTCCAATCCAACTTTGCGCTCCACCACGAACAATACCAATTCCCGGAATAAGTACAAGCAACAATAATACAAAACAAAAAAACAATAGTGGCTTCGCATATTTCTTCCAAAGAACATAAGGAATAAACATAATGATGATCATGGCAATTGTTCCTAGGGAAGCAAAGAATAATTGCCGCTTCACAAAGAAAAATTGGTCCGCATACTTATATTCGGCCCATACATTTGAAGAGCTATAGATCATCACAATACCAATCCCTAATAAAATAAAAATAATCGATAATAAAAAGTAATCGGGTACATACCGTTTTTCATATTTTTTTTGGCTCAAAAAAACACCCCTCCGAAAAAATTAGGGGGTGTTCGATTGTTCCTGTTTAGCTGCTGCAGTTTTCATCATTATAAAGAGACAAGCCCCCTATAATAATGTATGCATGCTATTGATAAACATGTCACCACGTTCTTCAAATGTTCGATATTGATCCCAACTCGCACATGCTGGTGATAATAAAATAACATCATGTGGTTCAGATAGAGCATAGGCCTCAACAACAGCTTCATTGATGTCTCTCACTTCCATAACTTGGATGTTTTGCTCATTGGCCAATTGGGTTAATTTCGGAGCTGTTTCACCAAATACGACCATCCCTTTAACATGCTCTAAATACGGAATTAATTCTGCAAAACGATCCCCACGATCAAGCCCACCAGCAAGTAAAATGACCGGCTGCTTAAATGATGCCAATGCCCTTTGGGTAGCTAACAGATTTGTTGCCTTTGAATCATTGTAAAACAGTCGTTCGTGAATTTTGCCAACATATTGCAAGCGATGTTTGACCCCAGAGAAAGTGGATAGCACGTCATAAATCGCCTCATTTGTAACACCATATAATTTAGCAACACTAATTGCCGCTAAAATATTTTCAATATTATGGTTACCTACCAGAACAATATCCTGTTTATCGATCACTTTTTCTTCCTTAAAATAAAGACTGAATTCATCAACCCAGGCACCGTCAGAAAGTTGTTTCGTCACCGAAAAGGGAATTAATTTAGCTTGAGCATGTTTAGCGCCTTTAACAACCAAATCATTGTCTGCATTATAAATGAGATAATCTTCTGCAGTTTGGTTCATAAAAACCTTGTATTTTGCTTGTTGGTATTGATCAAGGGTTTTATGATAATCAAGATGTGCCTCATATATATTTAACAAGACAGCGACATTTGGCTTAAATGTATGGATCCCCATTAATTGAAAAGATGATAATTCAACGACCATTTTTTCTTCTTCGCGAATTTCCCTCGCTACATCTGTGGCCACTGTACCTATGTTTCCTGCCACTTTAACGCCACCCTCGCTTTTAGCTAGCATGTCGCCAACAAGCATCGTTGTTGTCGTCTTACCATTTGAACCTGTGATTCCGATAAGCGGTCCTTCAACTAGGTTCCCTGCCAATTCAATTTCCGTCACAATAGGGATATCTCGTCCCATCGCTTCTTGTAAAATAATGTTATCATATGAGATTCCAGGGTTTTTTACGATTAAGTCAATTCCATCTAAGACAGACAAAGGGTGTGACCCCAAAACAACTTCCGCCCCTTGGTTCTTTAAATCGGTAATAAGGGCACTGCTTTCATCTGTGTTAAAGTCGTTAACTCGTACCTTTATCTGACTTGATAATAATAATTTCGCTGCTGCTGTTCCACTTTTAGCTAAGCCCAAGACAAGTACATGGGCATAAGGAAAATCATTTAGATTTTTCAATTCAGCCACACCTCGATATAAATACCTAAGATGGCAAAGATTAGTCCAATGGTCCAAAAGGTTGTGACAACTCGCCATTCCGACCAACCAAGTAGTTCATAATGATGATGTAGTGGGCTCATTTTAAATACTCTTCGTCCTGTAGTTTTAAATGAGATGACTTGAATAATGACCGATAGAGTTTCAATGACGAACACACCACCAATAATAATCAAGATGACTTCAAGTTTCGTTAAGATTGCGATCCCTGCTATGGCAGCACCTAAAGCCAATGACCCTGTATCACCCATGAATACTTTTGCAGGGTGGGCATTAAAGACTAAGAAACCTAATAAAGCTCCTACCGTAGCAAGCGCAAATATAGTCACTTCACTTTGTGGCATACTCATCCATGCTAAAATACCAAATGCGCCGAAAGCGATCGCTGCTGTTCCAGCTAATAATCCATCGAGTCCATCTGTTAAATTCACAGCATTTGAAGCGCCTACTAACATAAATACAACAAGCACGGCATAAAACCAACCAAGTTCCCATTTTATATCTGTTCCTGGGATCTGAATTGATGTATCAAATCCAACGTATCGTAATATAAAATAGAAGATAAGTCCGATCATAATTTGTCCAAGCATTTTTTGCTTCGAAGTTAAGCCTAAATTACGTTTGAAGGCAACTTTAATATAATCATCAAGAAAGCCTAGAAAACCGTATCCGACTAATGCAAATATTAATAGCCAGAGCTCATATCCGATCGGACCAACACTTACTTTTTTCACCATGATAATCGACGTAATGATAATACTAAAGACAATCATTAACCCACCCATTGTCGGTGTTCCAGCTTTTTTAAAATGGGATTTTGGCCCTTCTTCCCTAATACTTTGTCCAAACTTCAAGCGTCTTAAAAATGGAATGAGTATAGGTGATAATAGGACGGTTATTAAAAACGCGATTGCAATTGTTATGATTAAGACATATATGTCCACTACAGTTTCCTCCTAAATGCAGCAACCCGTCCATAAAATCATTATGGATGTTACACAATATAGATGCTTCTTTACAGTTTATTTGATCTGGATCAATTCAACAAGCGTTTCAAAATGCATACCACGTGATGCTTTAAATAATAAAAGGGTATCCTTTTTCAAATGATCTTCTAAAGCTTCCGACAATTGCTCTTTCGTTTTAAAATGCTGACAGATGATCTTCGGGTGATTCTTCTTTACTTCTGTTGAGATCTTTTCTGCTGAATATCCATATGTATACACGACCGTAATCGGTGGCTCAATGACATCCGCTACAGAAATATGATAGGTGTCAGATTGTTCCCCAAGTTCAAATATATCTCCAAGGATGAGAACTTTTTCCTCGAAATGGTCCATTTGCTTGATGACCTCTATCGCAGCTTTCATTGAGGTCGGTGAGGCATTATACGCATCGTTCACAAGGGATACATCATTTCTTCCTTTTAGGAGCTCAAATCGCATCCCCGTTAATTGCAAGGCATGCAATCCTATCTTGATATTGTCTTTGGAAATAGCTAATTGATTGGCAAGAGCTATTGCATAGGACGCATTTTGTGCGTGATGGTTTCCTAGCAAAGGTATATCATATACGCCATCGTCTACAATTTCAAATATTGTTTGCTTTTCCTCTACTTTTACATGCCGAACGATCATGTCGTTTGTATCATTAAATCCACAAGAAATGACATTAATTCGGTCAGGGATTCCCGCTAACAATGGCTCATCCCCGTCAACAATCACGGTTCCATCACTCTTCATCCCATTCAGCATTTCCAGTTTTGCTTGTGTAATGCCCTCTCTCGAACCAAGATATTCGATATGGGATTCTCCTATATTTGTAATAATCGTATATGTTGGCTCACCAATTCTAGATAGCCGATCGATCTCACCATAATCACTCATACCCATTTCCAGGATTAATACCTCTGTCCCTCTAGGCATGCTTAAAATCGTGATTGGTAAACCAATATGGTTATTTAAGTTTCCCTTTGTATAATGTGTTTTATAAGTTGTTTCAACAATTGAAGCCAGCAAATCTTTTGTAGTTGTTTTCCCATTGGAACCCGTAATCCCAACGACAAGCGGATTGACTTCTTTTCGATAGGCTATTGCTAAGTGTTGTAGAGCAACTAACGTATCCGTTACAAAGTAAATTGGTAGATTCGACGGTAAAAACGCCGGTAATGGAATGCTTTCATTCCAAATAATTGCTACCGCACCATGATCAAGGGCTTGCTTGACATGGTGATGACCATCAAAGCGATCCCCTACGAGGGGAATAAACAAGGCCTGTTGTGTTTTTGAACGGCTGTCTGTTGTCACCTCAGCAATCGACGACGAAGTCAACACATCACCTTGATAATTAGGAAATACGGTAGTAAGCCACTGTGTTGTAAAGAGCATTAGCTATTCTCCTTATTATGAATTGCTTCGCGAGCTATTTTCCGATCATCAAAATCATATTTAATCTGATTGATCTCTTGGTATGTTTCATGACCTTTTCCAGCAATTAAAATAATATCATCATCATGGGCCAATTCTATCGCATGCTGAATGGCTGCTTTTCGATCAGGAATGACTTCATAATGATGCTGTTCCTGCCCTTTGATCATATCTTCTAAAATAGTATCTGGGTCTTCTGTCCGTGGATTATCAGCTGTAAAGAGAGCTAAATCCGCATATTGTAATGCCATATTCGCCATGAGTGGACGTTTTGCTCGATCCCGATCACCGCCACAGCCAACAACGACATAAACTTTCTGAGTAGAAAACGCTCTAATGGTTTGCAGGACATTTTCTAATGAATCAGGTGTATGTGCATAATCAACAATAACCCCAAATCCTTGGCCTTCAACGACTTGTTCAAAGCGTCCGTCTACACCATACATTGATTCCAATGCTTCTTTAATCACAGTTAAGGGGACACCCATCGCAATCGCTGCACTACTTGCCGCAAGCATATTGTACACATTAAATAAACCAATTAAATGACTCGTAATGTCAATATTACCGACTGGTGTTTCCAAAGTAAAGCTTGTTTTGATAACGCCCTGCTTTATATTGGTCGCCATAATATCAGCTGTCCGTTCACACCCATAAGTCAATAGATGTTGTGCCGTACTTCCCTTAAATAAATCACGATAAGGGTCATCTTCGTTAATAATAGCATATTTCCTGTTTTCATTACGGTAGTTATTTCCTAATTGGGAGAATAACAGGCTTTTAGCTCGCGCATAGTCATCCATATCTTTATGATAATCAAGATGATCTTGTGACAGATTCGTATAAACAGCCAGATCAAATTCAGTCCCATTCACCCTCCCCATATCCAACGCATGTGAAGAGACCTCCATCATTGCGATATCAACATCTTCATCGACCATTTGTTTAAAAGTCTTTTGCAATAATAATGAATCAGGTGTTGTATTTGTAACTGGGAACGATTGATCACCAATTTTCATTTGAATGGTACCGATTAAACCTGTCTTTTTACCGTAGTGGCTGAAGATGGCTTCAAGTAAATAAGATGTCGTTGTTTTCCCATTCGTTCCAGTAATACCGATTAATGGTAGCTTTTCGGATGGGTAATCAAAGAATTTCGCAGCAATCTTCGCTAATGAGCGCGATGTATCTGCGACGATAATTGTTGGAACAGTGACATCTAATTCTTTTTCTGCAAGAATAATCTGAGCCCCGTTTTCAATTGCTTGTTCTGCAAAATCATGCCCATCTACTGTAAAGCCTTTTATACAGACAAATAGATCGTCCGCTTGTATTTTTCGATGATCCATTTGGATCTTGTTTACTTCAAATTCATCAAGTTGTTGAGTTGTGGTTTCATAAAAAGGTAAACTAGAAAGAAGTTCAGTTAATTTCATTTTATAAACATCCTATTCTGTCATGTGATTCATTTTAAAATTCATGCTATTCAAAATGATTGTGTCTTATTCCATTTACTTTGTATTCAAGTTTATAGTTTTGTTTATTATAGCAAACTTCTATTCTAATCACGACCGTTTTTATTTGTTAAATATATTCTGACTTTTGAACCTTCTTCTATTTTTGTGCCTGGCTTTGGTTCTTGGTCCATAATATAATCACCTTTCCCGTCGACCTCAATGGACAGATTCGTCATATATTCCGTCAACTCCTCCTTATCCAACCCGATTAGATTAGGCACTTCAACTTTAGGTTGTTCAGGCCATAGATAATCTTTCTCCAATCCCTCAGTGCTCGGCTCTGTGCCTAATGCCATTAGGCTATCTTCAATAACGGTACCAACAATTGGCGCTGCTACAACACCACCAAATTGTACCGTTTCTTTCGGATTATCAATAGCTATATAGACGACGATTTCCGGGTCATTAGCTGGGGCAAAGCCGATAAAAGATACAATATAATTGTTTTGAAGATATGTTCCTCCAGGACCCACCTTTTGAGCTGTTCCTGTCTTTCCTCCAACACGATATCCGTCAACATATGCCGGTCTCCCTGTTCCTTTGGCAACAACACCTTCCAATGTTGAGCGGACCTCTTTCGATGTTTCTTCCGAAATCACTCGATCTTTCACTTTTGGTTCATGCTTTTCGATTACTTTGTCTGTTGTTGGATCAATCCACTCATCCGCAATATACGGTTCATATAAATAACCGCCATTTATCGCTGCGGCTACCGCCATTACTTGTTGGATCGGGGTAACCGAAACTCCTTGTCCAAAAGATGTTGTCCCTAATTCCACAGGGCCAACTTGATCTAGATTAAATAAAATCCCACTACCTTCACCTTGTAAATCAATTCCTGTTTTTTTCCCAAATCCAAAGTCATTGATATAAGAGAATAGTTTTTCTTTACCAAGCATCAAACCTAAATTAACAAAACCCGGGTTACATGAGTTTTGAACAACTTCTTCATATGTTTGGTGGCCATGTCCCCCACCTTTCCAGCACCTTAACTTCGCTCCGCCTACTTTAATACTTCCCTTATCATTAAATTCATCCTCTTGTAAATCCACTGCCTTTTCTTCCAATGCCGCTGCTAATGTAATAATTTTAAATGTCGAGCCCGGCTCATACGTACTCCAGATTGGTAAATTACGATCAAATATATCTGCATCAACATCTTGGTAATTTTCCGGATTGAAGTTCGGTCTAGATGTCATACCAAGAACACCACCGGTTTTTGGATTTACTGCAATCGCAATAGCGCCATCCGGATTATATTTTGCATCAGCTAGATTTAACTCACGTTCCAAAATAGTTTGGACTTTCGAATCAATCGTTGTTTTCAAGTGAAGTCCATCCTCTGGGGGTTTATATATGTTGGCATGCTGATCAAGCTTCCCCCCTTTAGCATCAGAATAATACGATAAACTTCCATTAATACCACTTAATTTATCATCATGATATAGTTCTAACCCCATTAAACCTTGATTATCGATTCCCGTAAACCCGAGAACATGTGATAAATAATCTCCATAAGGATAATACCGCTTTGAGTCTTGCGCTAAATATACGCCATCCAAATGAAGTGTTCTTAATAATATTTCTTGTTTATCACTAATTTTCCTTCCTTCGGGGTGCATCGTGACACTGGATTTATTTTGTGTGACATACTCGTATGCCTTCTTTACAGAAATCCCAAGGATTTCTGCTAATTTTTCAGCCGTTACTTGGGGGTCTTTAATTTGACGTGGCACAAGGATGACAGATGGTGCTGTCACATTCTCAGCTAAAACATCTCCCTTTACATCTAAAATATGTCCGCGTTCTGCGTTAAACGTAATATCACGACTCCAAGAATCAACCGCTTTACTAGTTAATTCCTCACCGATCACAAATTGGACATAACCTAAACGAAAAATAATGATCAATAAGAGTAATAAACCAAAAATAAAGACAGTAACGATTCGTTTTTTTATTGCAACAGTGGATACATGTTTCATTTTCCATCCCCTTTTCCATAGGTAGGCTTGTATCCACTATATGAATATACGTAACGAATAGAACACTGTCTTATGAATGAATTTTATTCCTGTTTTTCTTGCTTTTGCTTCTTATCTTTATTCTTATCTTTTTTCTTATCCTTCTTTTTATCTTTTTTCTTATCTTTCTTCTCAGACTCACTAAATTCAACTACTGGTTTTAATTCAACCTTAAGGGTGTCATTTGCCTTCGTTTTCTTTCCCTTTTCGATACTTTGCGAGTCGACATAGCCTGTCCCGCTAAAATCGACATTCAAATCAAGTAATTCTCCTAACTGAAGAACTTCTCTTAGTGACCACCCCTTGATTTCAGGCATGACTGACTTATCTGTTAGTAAAATTAAACGATCATGAGCAAGAAGTTCATCGCCTTCTTTAGCATTAGCATCGACAATCGTCTTGCCTTTACCAATGACCGTTACTTTAAACCCTTCTTCTGTCAACTTCTTTTTTGTTGTCGTTGTCTTCGTATCTACAAGAGCGGGAACCTTATAGGACTCTATTGGTTCTGCAACATTCTTATCTGATTCGATATCTAAGTAATGTAAACTGTTTTCCATTACACTTTTAAATATATATGAAACAGGCGCTGATCCTTGCTCACCGTCGGCTAAGGTAGGTTGATTTACAGAGACATACATAATGAGTTCAGGATCATCTTTTGGCGACATTCCTAAAAATGAAAATATATTTGTACTTCCCCCTCCTAAATAGCCATCCCCTTCTGGATCAGGTATTTCCGCTGTGCCTGTTTTCCCAATTACGGTATAATCATCCAGTTTATATGGTTTTCCGGTTCCATTTTTTGAATTAACAACAGAATCGAGTAACCCCAATACTTGATCAGCTGTCTCTTTAGAAATCGGTTCACCAACTACTTTAGGTGATTTTTCCTCAATTACTTTATCTGTATCTGGATCAACAATCTTATCAATCACATATGGTTCAAGCATTTTCCCATCATTTGTTATCGCTGACGCTGCTTTGATTTGCTGGATAGGTGTCATGGTACTTCCTTGTCCAAAGCCAGTCGTGATTTTTTCCATGGGCCAATTATATAGGATTTGACCTGCCACTTCTCCCGGTAAATCAATATTCGTCTTTTTGTCGAAATCAAAGGCCTTTAAATAGGTTAAGTATTTTTCAGTCCCCAATATTTCCCAGACAATTTTTGATGCGGCCACATTCGATGAGCGGGCAAAACCTTCATCATAAGTAATGGTTCCCCAGCCTTCGCCACCATTGTGATCATTCACAGTATCCATTCTTTCATTTACTCGATATTTGCCTGACTTAAACCCTTTTTCGCCATCATACACACCCGCATCAATCGCTGCTGCCCAAGTAAACATTTTTACCGTTGAACCTGGTTCATAAGGTGTAGATATAACATCATTATACCAATTCTTCACACCTTTAGGTTGATTTGGATTGTAACTAGGACGATTACTCATTGCGATGATCTCGCCCGTTTTTGCATTCATTATAATAGCAGAAATTCGTTCAGGCTCATAATCCTCTACTACTTCATTCATAACTTCTTCCAACAATGTCTGTACTTTTTGATCAATGGTTAAGTAAATATCATTTCCGTTAACAGGTTCTTTAATGATTTCATTTGGGTCCAATAACTTTCGGTTATATTTATCGCGTTCGAAAGAAATAGATCCATCTTCCCCCATTAATTGTTCATTCATTTCTTTCTCGATTCCCGCAATCCCGGTAATTTCTTCCACACTTGTTTGGTTTTCCTTCTTCTCTTCCTCTTTGATCTCTTCTTTTCGAGTATAGCCTAAAATATGAGACGCAAACATGCCGTTTGGATAGAAACGGATTGATTCCTCTGAGAAGTTAATTCCAGGTATATTTAATTTTGCGA
The DNA here is from genome assembly GCA_035302925.1 of Virgibacillus sp. Taxonomy (GTDB): domain Bacteria; phylum Bacillota; class Bacilli; order Bacillales; family Amphibacillaceae; genus CALAMD01. The sequence continues at coordinate 24,799 of DATGSG010000123.1, forward strand.
TTTCATCTCTTTTTTCTTGTGATAGTTCTTTTCCTGCAGTCCCAAATTCAACTTGGAAGTTTTCGTTCTTAATTCCTTTTTTCAATCGTTCAAGCACGAAACTTTTATCCAAATCTAATAAGGGCGCCAGTTTTTCGGCTGTTTTCTCGGGATCCTTCACATGTTTCAATCCATCTTCATTTTCTCCTGTAAATGATTCATCCACAATGGCATATACCCGATAGGCTGCCCGGTCATATGCAAGGACCATCCCTTGATCGTCTAAGATTTTTCCTCTTTCAGACTCTAAGTAATACTTAGCCGTTCTTTTTTGTTTTGCCCATTCGGCTAGGGAGACACCATTGACTTCGCCTGAAACTTGAATATATAAAAAGCGTCCAATAATAATTAAAAAAGCACCTACAAAAGCAACCATTAAAACTCCTGCCATTGCATGAGTCTTTTTATTTTTACCTTTCTCCATATGCAATCACCTTAGTTAGTTGTTATTAATCTGTTTTACTTCTGCATTTTGTGTTTTAAGCCCATGTTCTGACGCAATTTTCGTGATTCGAGTTGGTCTGCTGAGTCCTTCAATTTCAAATAGCAATACTTCATTTTGAGCTTGTTGATCTGCTACATTTTGTTCGAGCTTTTGTAAATTACTATTTAATGCATCTGTTGATGAAGAATAGGAAACAACAAAGAACCCTCCCGCAATTAAGACGGCACCTACAACAGAATATAATACCTTTTCACCCTTTGTGATCCAGCTTTGCTTACGAACTTTAACCGCAACTTGTTTTTCTTGTACTTGTTCTGTTGTCGTTTGCTTCCATTCTCTTGCATAACTTGTATTCATTATTGTTTCCACCCTTCTCCATAGGTAAATTCTCGCGACCATGTTCGTTCTTTTTCAACGATCCGCAATTTAGCTGACCGTGATCTTCGGTTCAACGCTAACTCTTCTTCACTTGCGACAATTGGTTTTCTTGTTATTTGTTTAAATGGTGCTTCATGCCCTTCTGGAATAATCGGTAAATTTCGTGGCATGTCTTTCATTGTGCTCCATTTTCTAAATGCCTGTTTACAAATTCGATCTTCAAGGGAGTGGAAGGTGATGACGACAACCCTTCCTTGCAGGCTAACTACTTCTGCTGCCTGATGTAAAGCTTGATTGAAAACAGCTAATTCATCATTGACTGCGATTCGTAATGCCTGAAAGACACGTTTTGCTGGATGTCCTCCCGTTCTACGTGCAGGTGCAGGAATTCCGTCCTTGATTAATTCAACCAATTGGTGAGTTGTTGAAATATCGTTTAATTTTCGTTCTGCTTCGATTTTTCTAGCTATTTGTTTAGAAAACTTCTCCTCACCATATTTAAAGAAGATCCCTACAAGGTCGTTATATGACCAATAATTAACAATTTCAAATGCAGTTAGTTGTTGGGACTGATTCATTCGCATATCTAATTTTGCATCATTTTGATAACTAAACCCTCGATCTCCTCTGTCTAACTGTGGAGAAGATACACCAAGATCAAATAAAACCCCATCAACATGAGTGATGTCACGTTTTTCTAATTCTTCTTGAAGGTGTTTAAAGTTTTTATTAACAAAAATAATCTTATCTGCATAAGCGGATAGTTTTTCTTTTGCTGCTTTTAGTGCATCCATATCTTGATCAAATGCAATCAGTTTTCCTTCTTCATTTAGTTGAGAAACAATCTCTAATGAATGTCCACCACCACCAACAGTACAATCAACATATGTACCATTTGGCTTAATGGCAAGACCTGCAATTGTTTCATCTTTTAAAACACTTTTATGTTTAAACATGTATATACCTACTCTTTGATAACATTTTCTTTTCTCATAGTTTTTTATAAAACATGGAATATTAAATATCAAAATCCATCAGATTCTCCGCAATATCTGCAAATGACTCTTCAGAATCGTTGAAGTATTCATCCCAATTTTCACTTGACCAAAACTCAATTCGATTAGAAACCCCAATTACAACACATTCCTTATTAAGTGAGGCATAGGTTCTCAATGGGGGTGGAATATTAATTCTTCCCTGTTTATCCACTTCACATTCCACTGCTCCAGAAAAGAAGAAGCGTGTGAACGATCGAGCATCTTTTTTTGTCAAGGGGAGTTTTTTCAGTTTCTCTTCCATGATGCCCCATTCATCTAGCGGGTACACGAACAAACATTTATCAAGTCCACGGGTTACGATAAATCGTTCTCCAAGTCCTTCACGGAACTTGGCAGGAACGATGATTCTTCCCTTCATATCGATGTTATGCTGGAATTCCCCCATGAACATATCGTTCGCCCCCCACCTTCATATTTTTATATTACCACATCCCCCCACATTTCACCACCCATAATTTAATTTTAATCTCCCTCTTTAGAGTAGCGCGGAATCTTCATTTAGACCTACTCCTTAAAAAGACTGTTTAACAGATCGTAGTTGGTAGATAGACAGCACAAAAAAACCAACCTTAATTAGATTGGTACAGCAATGGTGAGTCATCCACCTGAAACGATCGATTGTTTTTTTATGACCCACTATTTATTGTACAATACAACTATCTTAAGGTTAGTTTCCATGAACCACTTCCTGGTGGGGAATGGTGGGATATAATTTCCCTTTTTAAAACGAGACAATATAATGGTCTTCTTTGAATGAACAGGATTCCTCAGTTAATGTTGTAATAAAGTCCTTGCCATGTCTATTTATCAATGGCAATATGTTCCAAACCCGTTCTTGTAAACCACCTTTTGGATGGAGTGAATGGGTGATATAATCAAAATCGGCGATTTCCGCAATGAACTTTTCTTTCAATACCTGATTTATTCTATTTTCTAAATAAGATATGTCCCGTTCTAATAGAGCGAAGTTTTTAGTTGCTAAATCACCCAAATCCGAACGAATTTCTTGAGATACTTTTCTCAATGGACGATGGGCATCATCTATTGTTGACCTCAGCTGCTCAAACATGATTTCTATCGGTGGGTTCTGTTGTGCAGCTAACCAATTTCCTTTTAATTCCTCGACTCCATAGTTAATAACATGCGTATGATCGATAGCATACTTCTCGATAATTCTTTTTAATTTTTGATCCAAATAGGTGAATGATAATCTCGGGATAATAGGTGGCATTTTTATCTGCAATGCTTGAAACGCAGGTTTCAATGCGGCCCAGTAACTGATTTCTCCGCCTCCACCAACAAACGCTAATGATGGAAACAATAACTCCTGCATTAATGGCCGTGTCACGACGTTATTACTCAGTCTCTCTGGCGCTGTTTTAGCAATATGAATTATTTCTTCATTTGTTAACTTGATTTCATTTTGCTTTCCTATCCATTCCCCTGTTTCTGTTCGTGTGAGTAATATCCGTTCCCCTTGATCATCAATAAATAAATGGGCATCATTTTCTTCAACTTCTAGGGATACGGAATAACCGGATTGAATTAATTGTTGGTGAGCAGCATACACACCAGAAGAAATAATTGGCTGTTGCTCGATCACCTCAAGGAAATAGCCACTTTCTAACTCCCGTACTTTAGGATGTGCAGAATCAATTAACACAACCCCTTCTGTATGGAATAAATCAAAAATTAATCTTGCAAAAAAATCGACATAAGTTGTTGATTTTTCGAAATGTTTTTTAACGGATTCATACAGACCTTTTGTATGTTCTGTTTCCGTTAGGTTTTTAAATAGTTGATCAATCCATTTACTTGTTTCATCATGGTTTATTTCTATATCTGAGATCGCATATTTGCCTGAAATATGCTGATGCAATTTCTGTTTTCTGATCTGTTCGTCTTCGATGAGGTATAGATGATTAATTTCTTCATAATCATGATCTTCCCCAGCGATCCAGAAGACTGGAATAACAGGTATTTTTAAAACATCTTCCTGTTCTCTAGCCAGTTGAATAATCGAAATAACCTTATTAATCGTGTACATTGGACCCGTCATGATTCCCGCTTGCTGTCCCCCAATAACAACAACACTCTCTTCAGACCTGAATCGCTCAATGTTTTTTAGCGTAGATTTGGGAGCATCCCACTGCCGATTGATCATATACAGAACATCAGCAAGTTCCTCTCGATTGAATTCCCGTTCTTTTAAATCACTTGCCCTTTGCTCGTATGTATAATCTAAAGGATAATCGAAGAAATTCATGATTCTTTCATCTTGATTTCGATAATCTTTAATTAATTTATTTTGTTTTTGAAGTTTGATCGGGTCAATCTGCATCAGTATAATACTCCTTTAGCTAATGATATCTTTCCGTATTATACATAATCAACTAAGCTTTTTCATGTAATCTGTTTCATCAAGCAATTTATCCCTGTTAATGAAATTCATATTTCCAAAACCAGCTACATCGAACGGCATGTAGTTAAGGATGGTTCAACGAAACTATATGCTGTATCGGTGTGGCGATAAATACGTATTATGAAAATCATTAACAGGAATGGTTCTTAGTTTCCAAAGCCTTTATACTATGGTATACGAATCTTGTATAGGGTGTATCATCTTTTTCTAAGGTTAATAAATACCCTGAGATTGCCTCGTTCTCCGTTTGTTGCTGATGGTTAATATCAGTTAACATGGAGGAATTGTTTTCCCCAGTAGCTTCAGCAATTCTTTGTACTCGCGCCCATTGTTCTGAAAAGCTTAAATTTAATAACCGTGTTGTCTCGATACATAATTTTTCCGCTAATTCATAGATGGATTCGTTCATTATAATCGCTCGATTTGGAACGCCAAACAAGGCAGTTAAAGGATTAATCACCGCATTGATGACTAATTTCTCTGAAAGTAATAGTTGCCAGTCTGGATGCACCTCAATAGGAAAATCTGCTAAGGTTAATTGTTTCACTTGATCATATAATTGACTGACATCCCCGTCATATGAAGCAAGCTTAATTACACCTTTTCCAGTATGTGTAACGAGATGATCACTCTTTCTATAGGCACCATGTTCAATAACACCGACATAAATCGGTTGTTCAATATGCTCAAATAACTTGATATGCCCCATCCCATTTTGTAAAAAGATAAAAGGTGATTGGCTATCCACCTTTTGTACGGTAGCAATCACTTCTTCAAGATGATGCTGTTTCACACAAAAAACAAAACAGTCTTCATCCTTTATTTCATTTATCAATAAAGAACGAATTGGATAGGATACAGAAGAGTTTGATAACTGTAACCCATATTTATTTAATTGCCGTTTCTGTTCATCTCTACGCACATAGATCGTTACTTCATGGTGCTTTGCGAAGTATCTACTTATAAGCAAGCCGATCGATCCACCACCAATAACCCCTATTTTCATATGTACTTTCACCCCATAATATGTAGATAAAATAAAGTATAGCAAACAATCTCACTTATAAATAGTTGTTGATCTGGATTAGGTTGTAGTATTTATCTTACTAACGTTTCTTTCTAGGCCATTTTATATTATAATGAAACTAGCAGACCATTATTTGATCAGGATAGGGGAAGGTGGATTTTAATGAGTAATATTAAAGTTGAAAAATTGCTCCTCAATTATAAAACATTGGAGAATTTTAAACGTTTTATGGAATATGGAAATCAAGAATTATCCATGCTTGATGATTTAAAAGGTAACATCGTAGAGAATGATAGTGAATCACCTTTTTATGGTATTTATTATGGTGACAATCTAGTTGCTAGAATGAGCCTCTATGAAATTGATAAAAAGTATGATTATTTTTTCAAGCCAAATCATGATTATTTAGAATTATGGAAACTAGAGGTTTTAGCTGAACATAGAGAAAAAGGGTACGGAAAAGCATTAGTCGATTATGCGAAATCGTTTAATTTACCTATAAAAACAAATCCCCGAATTAATTCACATGCCTTCTGGGAAAAAATGGGTTTTAGGAAAGCCGATTATGACATGGAACGGGATTTAGGCGAAAATCCATTAATCTGGTTACCTGAGGGTGTCGAAGAAAAATAAGTTGTTTTCTACACGTCTAATATAGAGGTGATCTATTTAGTTAATGATTAATAGATCGCTTATTCATAAAATAGAGCCATGAATCATTGTACTTAAACATTCATGGCTTATTTGATTATTTCTGTATCATGTCTGAAAACCGTGCTTTATACATGATGTTTTTACCCCTTTACCCACTTCCACAGCTTCCCCATTTCATTCCAAGCATCATCATACCGGAGTAAAGCTTCTTTTAATTCTTTATTTTCCTCTTCAAGTTGTTTCACTGTTTCTTCTTCTCGTTCTGTATCTACGTGTTGATCGAACTCTGTAAATTTCATACTTTTTAATAATAATATCGCCCTATCTATCGGATCTTCTTGGTGATCTTGTACGACTTGATTGTTCCATGCACTTTCTTGATTCGCAGTTTTTCTAGTTTGCTTCGCGAACTGTATGGCTTCAGCATACTGTTTACGAATTGTTGCATTCCATCTAAAACCACAGGCAGCAGATGTCCTCGATAGCCTTTTGGCAACCTCTTTAAAAGCCTCAAGCTGTGTTCTTCCTTCCCGAATATAACGAAGAACGACTTCAGCCAACAATGTATCTTCATCTTTTGTCCATGCATCTTGACGAGTCGTATTCATAACAAACCTCCTTAGACATTTGCTATGAATATATGCAATCACTAGGCATGATAGAATAACTATTTTCAGCATAGGACTGATCTTCTAAGATTATTTACGTGCTAAAAACTGCTGAACAGCTTCTTGATGTTCTTTCGAATCCCAAAGATTAGCGCAATGTCGTACTTCTTCATTCATTTTATCTGATAATGATAGGATTGATAAACTGGCATGATATTGACTTTTTAAGATTCGCATTTGCTCCAAAGAGCGATTTACATACGGTTTAATGATTTTGTCCATATTCTCCCATTCCTCACGAGGGATGATGTTATGAATCCAACCGTGATCACGCAAATATGAAGCATCATGAATGTCTGCATGCAACAACCAATGATAAGCAAAACTATTTGGCACCTTTTCATATAAGAGTGTACCCCCGCCCCAGCCGGGGATAATCCCTAATCTCGTCTGAATAAACCCAAATGTCGATCCTTCTTTCGCTATTCTAAAATCACAAGCCGTGGCAATTTCACAACCTCCGCCAAGTGCATTGCCATTTAATAAGCAGATTGTCGGTACGGGAAATGAGGCCAGATCAAATAATACTTCTTTCATTCCGTAAAGTAGTGTAAAGGCATCATCTGGAAGAAGGTCCCCATGAAATTCAATTAAATCACCGCCCGCACAGAACATTTTATCCCCTTCACCTGTAACAACTAAAAATGTACACTCATCTTCACGTGCTTCTTTTAAACAGGCTTTAAAATCACTCGCCATCTTCTGGTTGATTGCATTTCTTTTATTCGCACGATCAAGCGTAATCACACTGTAACCGTCTTCATGTTTTGCGTAGTTTACATTACCAGCCACGGTCATCATCTCCCTATTAAATATTTTTTAGCTTATTAAAAAACAGACCACTTATAGTGGTCTGCCTTTTAACAATCAAATGTATGAATTACTTACTGATGACTTCTTTGCCATCATATTGTCCACATGATTTACAAACATGGTGTGGTTTAGCTAACTCACCACAATTTGAACACTCTACCATTCCTGGTACGTGTAATTTTTTATGAGTACGACGTTGCCTTGTAACCTTTTTAGATGTCTTTCTTTTAGGTACTGCCATGACCTACACCTCCTTTAAATACGGAAAGGAAACTTAAAATAGATATCTTATTTTTCTTTCTCGTTTTTATCAAGTAATGACTGTAATTTCTGTAACCGTGGATCAATTGACTCGTCCTGTTGTTCCTTTTCCTCTTCGTCTTCTTCAAAAGATAACTCCCAGCCGTCCCCTTCATATATTGCGCTTTTGAGGACTTCCTCATCTTCCGTAATAACACGAAACGGTATTGCTAATAAAATATTTTCCAATAAACGAGGAGTTAAGTCAAGCACTTCTCCCTCTACTGGATATATTTCATTTTCAATTTCCTCTTTGCCATAATAAGCTGATGTAGAAAAAACTTCCACCTCATTAATGTCAAAAGGATACGGGACATCAGTTAATGTGCGAGCACATGGTAAAATCATTTCACCTGAAATGTTTAAAGTGAAGATAATCTCATCACCATCAATGTCACATTCACCTTGGACACGAACTGGTTTGATTTTGCGAATATCATTTTCCATGGATTCCAACTCAGTCAAATCAACCACTTTATCAAAAGTTAACGGTCCATTAACGGTATCTCTTTTAATTTGATTTAAGATAAATTTCATCATTATCACCTCAAGGCACCACTCGTTATTTTAAAAGAAAAAGAAGCTTTTGTCAACCTTTTTCTCTTTACGAATCTTTTTTTATGAATCTCTACAATAAAGTAATCGATATGATATGGATTGAATTTTTGCTACAATAATGATTACGATATAATCCGAAACTTTAAATAGGAGATGTTTCTATGAAAGCTTGTGGTTTAATTGTCGAATACAATCCACTCCATAATGGCCATTTATACCATATTGAAGAAGCCAAGTCAATCTCTCAGGCCGATTGCATGATTGCTGTCATGAGTGGTTCCTTTCTCCAAAGAGGAGAGCCAGCCATTATCGATAAGTTTCACCGCGCGGAAGCCGCGCTAGCATCAGGCATTGATATTATCATTGAATTGCCTTATCCGTATGCCGTACAAAGTAGTCGTCTATTTGCCAAAGGATCTGTTCATAGTTTATCTGAACTTGGCGTATCAAGCATCTGTTTTGGCAGTGAGTCTGGAGATATTTCCAATTTTACGTCAAGTTATTGTTTACTAAAAGAAAATGAAGCGATTTATACAGGTCTTCTCAAAGAGTATTTATCCGCAGGCCTTTCATTTCCTTTAGCAAGTATGAAAGCCCTTGAATTCATTGGGCTTACAACAGGACAAATGGATTTATCACAACCGAATAATATTTTAGGCTTTAGTTATGTCAAAACAATTTTAGATAACCATTTACCAATCAAACCATTTACGATCAAAAGAACAAACAATGAATATCATGAACAAGAGATCTCAAGCTCGATCGCGAGTGCAACAAGTATTCGTCGAGAGCTTATCCTTCAAAATCAAATCACAAAAAATATAACAGACACTCTTCCCCAACCAACAAGGAAGCTATTGAATGATTATAAACAAACCGCCAACCTTTGGCATACATGGGAGGATTATTTCCCTCTTTTACATTATCGAGTGATGACGATAAGTGTACACGAGCTCTCACTCATTGAAGGTGTGGATGAGGGAATAGAAGGCCGCATCAAACAAACAGCAAAGCAGGCAACTTCATTTAAACAATGGATGGGTGAGATGAAGACGAAGCGATATACATGGACAAGACTCCAGCGCATGTTCATTCATATTTTAACAAACACAAAGAAAGCTGATATGAAGCAAGTCCTAAGTACAAATGAAGTTCCATATATTCGTATATTAGGATTAACAAACACAGGACAAGCCTATGTAAAAGAGCAAAAAAAGGAGATGGAAATACCGATTATTACCCAAATGAGTCGAGATTTACCCCCGATGTTAGAAATCGAGGAAAAGGCAAGCCAAGCCTATTATAGTATTCTCAGCCCTACTAAAAGAATACAGTTACAACGACAAGAAATTCAGCCACCTATTCTAAGATAAGAGATCTCATCCATTCCCACATCCAAAAAACAGAGAACTAAATGAAATTCATAATTACCATAACAGCTATGTCTATAGCTATAAATTGGGATTATGAAATTCATTAAACCACAAGAGCAGCTGGTCAGCTTTTATCCTTTTTAATTCTGTATTCACATACATCGTTACAGCTACTCCTCTTTAGGATCTAAATTCTCTAAGTAAGACAAAGCATCGTTAAATGTGTCAACAGGAACAATAATCATATTTGTATCAATTTCCTCTGCAGCTGCCTTTGCCACATTGTAATTCGAATCTTCAGCACCTTGATTATGATGGGCAAAAAAGATATCGCCACCTTCTTGATCAGCAGCAACAACCTTCTTATCAATGCCACCAATCGAATGGACCGTACCATCATAGTCAATTTCTCCCGTTCCAATCACTTGATAACCACGCGTTAAATCCTCTTCTGTTAACTGATCATAAATTTCTAAGGCAAACATAAGTCCAGCACTAGGCCCACCAATTTCGCCACTTGCGAAATGAACATCTGGGTCCACTTCTACGATCCGGTCCGTAACCAATTGGATTCCGATACCAATTTGACCATCCGCGTCTTGCAATGTTTCTAATTTGATATCCGCATATAACTCCTTATCATCTCGTACAAACTCTATTTCCACTACATCATCACTGTTTTTATCAGAGATGTAGGTGATCAAGTCGTCTGCTTCTTTAACTTGATTCTCGTCAATTCCGACAATCCGATCTCCCATCTCCAATTTCCCTTCTGCTGGCATCCCCTCAATAACCGATACAACATAAACACCATTAAATTCAATTGAAATACCTTTATCTGCCGCTTCATACGCAACAACGGTAGAGGATTCTTGGGAACTCTCCATCATTTGGAATTGTGCGTGCATATAGTCTTCATCTGAGATCCCCTCTGGACGCACATCTTCAAGTGGCATGACTTCATGAAAGGGGCGTATTTTTGCCCAAATAAGTTGAAGCGGAGTCGCTTGCATCCCACTAACTGTTACCAAATGCATATCCCCTTCACTCGTGAATCCATTATCGACCTCAACAATTGGACTAAGCGAATCTGCACTGCCAGGACTATAAATATAATAAGGGAGTTTATAAAATCCGAGAAAAACTATAATCATAACCCCAATTATATATTGAATGATATGACGTCTTGAAACCCTCATACTGTAGCTCCTTTCTTGTCTTGAAATACCCATGCATCTATTTGATTATAGTTGCATTCTGAAAAGTCTATGGCATAAACAGACACTGTATGTGCGTATATTCATATAGACAAGCATGATAAGGTGCACTTCCTTCATATTATCGTTTTTTTATGTAAGGTCCATCATCCATTAACGATTATTTATGGACGACACAACGCGGACAAATGACCATCATCCTATTTTATCTAAAAAAAGGGAAACTAAAGTCATTCTACTACTACTTGAAATAGAAGTACAGAATGAGCTCATTCGTAGGGGGGCTAAGACGATTGAACCAAAAACTGAAAACCGTGTTATTAGCAACTATAACCATATCAATCACATATTTATTAATGAAGTTTCCTGATCAATCATTAGAAGCAAGTATTCGTGGGCTTAATATGTGGTGGGAAATTGTTTTCCCATCATTGTTACCGTTTTTTGTGACGGCCGAGCTGCTAATTGGTTTTGGTGTCGTCTCATTCATTGGGGTATTATTTGAACCGATCATGCGACCTTTATTCAATGTTCCTGGTGAAGGTAGTTTTGCATGGATCATGGGGATGGCTAGTGGGTACCCATCTGGTGCTAAAATATCTACTCGGTTACGTGAGGAAGAACAAATTACGCAAATTGAAGCTGAGCGCCTCCTTTCATTCACAAATGCTTCGAGCCCTTTGTTTATCTTTGGTGCTATTTCTGTCGGTTTCTTTCACGATGCCAAACTTGGTATCCTTATTGCTGTTTCACATTATATTAGCAATGCCATTGTTGGAGTTTGCATGAGATTTTATGGAAGAAAACAAGAGGAGAAGCAAATAAGGCGTTCAAAACAACGATTTTCAATAAGACGTGCTTTTAAGGAAATGCATAACACCCGAATGAATGACCCACGTCCTTTTGGTGAAGTTTTTGGTGATGCTATTTTACACTCCATACAAACCTTAGTCATGGTTGGTGGTTTTATCATCCTATTCTCTGTCATTACAAAACTATTATTTCTAATTGGGGTGACCCCATTCATTGCCCAATTGATGCAGTATGGATTCAACCTACTTACAATACCAATTGATCTTGGACTGCCATTTGTCTCCGGGTTATTTGAAATTACACTTGGCACACAGATGATCTCCCTTATTAGTACGGAAACCATTCTACCTAAAGTGATGCTTGTTAGCTTTATTCTAGGATTCAATGGATTCTCTGTTCAAGCTCAAGTCTCTAGTATTATCGCTAAGACAGATATTCGGTTCACTCCCTATTTTATTGCCCGAATTTTACATGGTACGTTTGCATGTTTGGTTACGCTCTTATTATTTAAACCTTTATACTTATCCAAACAGGCTCATCACAATATAGATCATATCCCAGTCGTTAATGGTGGTGAAGGTGATTATTGGCAGACCATTTATCAAGCACTACAAACCATTGGTCCCCCGCTAACGATTCTTTGTCTTGGAATATCGATTCTCCTCTTATACAAGAGGAGTCATAAACAAGATGCCATATAGGATTAATCCTATATGGCATCTTGTTTTTTATTTATATTTTTTAATCAGTGCTCTTTCAACGACAAGCGGCACTAAATCTCCTACAGTAGCGTCATATTTAGCCACTTCTTTCACAATACTGGAACTTAAGAAAGAATATTGATTGTTCGTCATCATAAAAAATGTTTCAATACTTTCGTCTAACTTTCTATTCATTGACGTAATTTGCATCTCATATTCAAAATCACTAACAGCTCGTAACCCTCGTAGTACAACATCTGCTTGCTTTTTTTTAGCATAATCCATTAAGAGTCCATCACTTGAGTCAACGGTTACATTTGGAATGTCTTTGGTCGATTCAGCGATTAAGTGCATTCTTTCTTCTACTGTAAATAGAGGGGATTTTGATTGATTTATAAACACAACTACAATAACCTGATCGAAAATTTTTGCGCCTCGTTGGATAATATCGAGATGACCATTTGTTAATGGATCAAAACTCCCTGGGCAGATTGCTATTCTCGTCATTTTTCTGCACTCCCTTCATGTTGATGATGAAGTCATTCAACACTATTCATGTTTCCTTTGATAAATCGTTATTCCTGTTGATCCATAATTGGCTTGTTTCACGATAACAAGTTGTTGCGAAAACGATGGCAACTCATTTGATAGATCATGCTCACATAAGATGATACCGTCCTTGCTTAGTAGGTTATGTATGAGAATTTCTTTTACATGTTTTTCATAATCCATTTCTTCATAAGGTGGATCAATTAGAATTAAGTTAAACCGTTGATTATTCTTGGCTAACATACGTAAAGAACGGAATGCATCCATCCTAAAGACTTCAGTTTCCTCTTCAATTCTCATTGTTTTTCTATTCTCATTAATGATATGTATTGCTTTCGGTTGTTTATCGATAAACACAACCTGTTCCATTCCCCTACTCATGGCCTCAATTCCTAGTGAGCCACTACCTGCGAACAAATCTAGGCATGTTCCTCCATCAAAGAACGGACCGATGATTTGAAATATGGATTCCTTCACTTTGTCAGCGGTTGGCCGTGTTTGTTTACCAGGCACTGCTTTAAATTTCCTACCTTTCAATGAACCAGCTATTACTCTCATGATATCACCTCAAATTCACGCTATTCGCCATTCATCCTATCATAAAATGGCAAGGTAGTGAAAGATTTATGACACAGACATGACAATAATAGCGCTACCCTTACAGGTGTCAGAAGATTCCAATGTTTAGCAGATTGTTTTGCTAGTGTATAATAATCGTAAACTTGATCATACTATTATCGTGGGACAACAAAAACGCTTTGTTGAGTTGTTTCCTTAATTCGGAAGAGACTTACGCTTCCCCATAAGTTCTTCTTCCGGTTTCTCCTCTCCCTTTTCCTTTTTGTTTTCAAAAACAAAAGGACCTGCAGAATTATATTCTGCAGGTTTTTCTTTTTAAATCCCCATATTATAATTATACTTTTCTTCTTTATCCGGTTTAACTTTTTCAAAATCAGTCCGTAGTTGTGGCTTATGTGATTGCATAACTTTTAATATAAAAGAGTGATTACGAAGTTTTTCTTCCACCACTTTTATTTCATCTTGATCAACATATAAGACAGCATATTTAAGTCTTCTCGATGTATATATTAAATGCCCATACCGTTTGATTTGTTTTATATTTCGTCGATGCTTAAACCAAACAACCAAACCTTGTCGTTTTTTTCTCATCATTTGTCACCACTTACTACTTATTTTTAGATGATTGCATTCTGATTAAGATGCTTGGCAACTACAACCGCCGCCACTACCACATCCACCACCACTTGAACATCCGCCATCTGTTAATGCGGCCCCATCCTTTGGTGCTTTCACTTGTTCACTTACACTTTCCGCAATATATTTACTTATATCGTCTAACAATCGTTGCAAATTCCTTTCAGCAACTTTAAACGCGGCAACCTTATCATTCATATCCATTTCACGTTTTGTCGAACGGAGACTTTTCATGATTTCATTATAATCTGGATGATATCTTCCAAAACGTTGCACATCATCATAATGTATTTTTATATTCGTAAAAGCAGTAATTAATCGCTGGGATTCCAAATCATTTGCCAATTCCTTACGAGAATGCTCATATGCTTTCATCACATCTGATTGGATGATCATTTCACCTAAGTGTTCAGACTTATCAAGTACATCTACATATTCCAATGTGGCTATCATATTATACACCTCCACATGTATCTTATCATTTATTTCTCTTTCTGAAAATGATAAGGTTCAAAAACTGCCTGCTTTAAGATGCTTTATTAATCTTTCATCATCTCGGCAAATTCCATGAGCATTCCAACCAGTTTAATATTCTCATCTAATTTACCTATGCGATGGGAAAATGTGCGACCAAAAAACTCCTTCGTTATTTCCGGTAATTCATCGACTCGCCTTGGATCACGTGATAAGTAACGGTACCAGACTGGATTATAGCGTATAAATAAAACCTGGTCTGGCGGTAAATGTAAGTGATTCATCGTTCGTTCACCCCATCCTCATATTTAATCATAAAACCAGTTAAACGGCTTCCTTTCTTGTGTTTTCTCTCCATGTCGCTCTGAATTTATAAGCAACTTTTGGATCGCCTGTATTGTTTCATCAAAGCGACCAATTTGTTCCTGCAATTTATTAACATTTATATTTTCGGCATATTTCATGAGTAGTGGTAATAATTCACTGTTCTGTTCTTTTGGTTTTGAGCGTGATGTTGTGAACTCTTGCCACATGGCATCATCTTCACCATTTATCACCCATTTATCATAATACCCTTGCCACGACTTCCCACTTTTCCTAACTTCAATCATGATTTGTGGATGTTTATTTACAAACTCTTTAAACTCCCTCACAGTAGGATGCAATTCTTCATTTTCCAATTGAATCACCCCTTTGGAACTACTTTGTTTTCACGAGCGAATGACTTTAACTTTGGTCCTGCTATTTTATGCGAGGTTATCCTTCATTGTGCGAATGAACCATTATGGAAAGCGTGAAAAGTTTTGGGTAAAATAAAGTCGATAGACACCTACACCCAAATGAGTAAACTGTTCATCTAATAACACGTTACGATGTCCTTCACTATTTAGCCACCCCTCCATTGCGTCTGGTGCATCCGGATATTGGGAAGCAATGTTTTCACCAGCAGCTTGGTACTCCACATCTTTTTCAGCAAGCCTTTCCTTTAATCCTCTTCCATCCAAACTTTCATGTGAGAAATAATCTTGATCCGCCATATCTTTACTATGCATAAAAGCAACTTGCTGAATATCTTCCGCCCACTTTAATGATGGTTTATCAAATCGGTATCTCATTATATTTGTAATGTCAAATACTTGTTGTTCCATGCCTCGATCAACTTTTTCCCATTCTTGAGTAGATAATTCAGGTTCCGTCGGTAGCTCTCCACGATACTCGATCTCATAAGACAGTTGGCTAAGCAATGTATCGACCGTTGCAATTCGAACCGATGATAATGTGTTCGTATACGTGTCAAAATAAAATTGAAGAAATAGATCATCTGCTAACTTTACTAATGGCCGTCTCATTAAATCTTCTTCCGTAAGATGAAAGGTGTAAAATGAAGCTCCCTTTTCATAACGAACTTCATGTGCAAATGAATAGTGTTCTGCAACACTTGCATAAGACTGTCCTACCTCAAGTGTCTCTAAATATAAATCATCCCCCGCAACATAGATCGTTTGAATTTCATTATTTGCAATTCCAAACTGTATGTATTCAGAGGTATGGTTCGTATAGACCCACCACGTGTAACCATATGGGCTTAGATCCTTTCTAACAGCCTCTCCTAGCTCCTTTTCTAATGTAGCAGGGTCTTTGCCTATCCAACTAAATAAATCCTCCTGGATCGCTAGCTTTTCAACTTCCTTTTCAGGGAGATCATTCTCCTCTTCTTGAAAAATTTTTTTTAGTTCATTCATATCCATAAGTTCAAGTGTTTTATCTTTAACCCTGTCAATGAGTGTAGGCGGGATCATGGTTGTTTGTGTCACGATATAATAGCCCGTTCCAATCACGATTATGAATAGAAGCAACCGTTTCATAAAGCGCATACTATATTTTCTCCTTCATAATTTGACTTCTTTAGAATATTCCTGTTTCTTTATTTGAAAAGTGAATAATCGGGCACTTAATCGATTCAACCCATTATCGTTCATTGTATTTATTTTCTTTTCAATTGCAACTTAAGAGAATTCATACTATTATAAGAGAAGATAGTCTAATGATGTGAGGTGTATAAAATGAGATTAGAGAATACAGGAATTGATGACATGCTTGTCGATGTCAAACCACTTAGTTACATTATGGGAAACCATGCGTTTATTAAAGGTGAACAGTGGGATTATGAGCGGATAACGTATGACTATAAGGTAGGTTCTGAAGAAAAAGGTGTCACCTATTATATTCGTATTCAAGGATATGCCGTTGAAGGTGATATCGATCGTGGGAATGCTGTTGTGAAGTTACTGACTCCCTTACTTGGGAAACATTATTATCCACACGGTATAGAATATGGTGAAGAGGAAAACTTCCCGAAAGGTCTTGTTGACCGTGCACATAAACTCGTTAAAAATGCTGCTGAAGAAGTGGCAAATCACAAAAAGTAATTTATAGTTGATAAGCATCTGCTTACATATTTACAAACATATGATATGCGAAAAAGGCCAGCTACCATTGTGTGGCTGGTTTTTTCGCACCCATAAGATATTGAGCTTAGAAAGGAGATACTAGAATACTTTGTTTGTAAAACTAACGAAACGACATTGGACACTCATTCTTTTATTACTACTTGCCGTTCTGCTTTATTTTATATTACCTATTTCGATTCCCTTGATCGCTGCTCTTATTACCGCCTTAATGCTAAATCCCCTTGTAAGACTTTTACAACGTAAATTCAATATAAACCGCAATATATCCGTTGGAATTGTATTTCTATTATTTATTTTACTGATCGGATTTGGCGGAACCTTCATCGTGATCAAAGCCGTTGCGCAAGTGGTTACTTTTGCGGAGGATATTCCAGCCCACTTCAACCAGTTAAATAACATTTATTCACAATTGGAAGAGGACTTTAAAAATTATGCTCAGAATCTCCCCCCTGAATTTATTAAGCAAATCTCAGACAGTATTGAAGATAGCTTAAACTCATTGGGCATTCTTGCAAAAGAAAACATTACAATCGATAATATTGCACAAATTTTCGCAAAAATACCCCAATATTTAATTAGCTTCCTTGTTTATCTAATTGCTTTATTTTTATTTATGCTTGAATTACCATTATTAAGATCAAAAGCTTATCATTTCTTTACAGAGGAAACTGCTGAGAAAGTATCCTTTATGAATGAAAGACTTTCAAATGTGCTATTTGGATTTATCAAAGCACAATTTCTCATAAGTATTATCATCTTATCCGTTTCATCCATTGCCTTATTTCTCATAGCTCCTGAGGTGGCCATCTTAATGTCACTCATCATTTGGCTTATCGATCTTATTCCTATCATTGGATCCATTATTATCCTAGGGCCATGGGCCTTGTATATGTTCTTAATTGGGAATGTTGCCATGGGAATTAAGCTATCAATCCTAGCGATAATCTTACTCGCCATTCGAAGGATTCTTGAGCCTAAACTATTAGGCCAGGAGATTGGACTTTCACCCTTAGTAACATTAATTGCGATGTTCCTCGGTTTAAAACTATTCGGTATATTAGGATTTATCCTTGGTCCCCTTATTGTTATCGCCTTTACTTCTGCAAAAGAAGCAGGTGTTTTTAAATGGGAAATAAAAATTTAACCCCATTCAAAAAACTCTCTATATAATCATATAATATGATTATATAGAGAGTTTATTTTTACTCGATTTAAGTGGACTACTTAAAATCCAAATATTGCTCTAAGCATCCCAGTAGTCTCTCCACCACTATAAAAGACATAAAGGAATAGATAAACCAATACACCAGTAGTTGCGGTTATAAACCACATCACACTTACAATTGGTCCTAGTTTTCGGTGTCTTTCAATCTTACGTTTTAATCCCAACCGTAGTGTGATTACACCGAATACAGCACTCGTTGTAGCCAAAACAATATGAAACACAAGAAATATCGTATAGTATATTTTAACATCTTCCGGACCACCAAAACTGGTATTACCGACGATAATCGTTCTTGAAACATACGTTATTAGAAATAATAATGCAAAAATTGCCGCTGAAATCATAGACCGTTTATGATATTTAACTTTTCCTTGAATAATAAACCTCCAACCAAATGCAACTAAGATTGCACTGATCACAATAAATAAAGTACTAATCGTTGGTACTAATGGCATAAGTAAATAGTTCCTTTCTGGTTAATCTGATTCCTAAACTGCAACATTTACCATCAGCGCTCATGCAGATGCAATAACGCTAATGGCATATCAATCTTGACAGTCTTTGTTATTTACTTTGATACTGGTGCATCTGGTAATGGATCAATTGTATGACTTTCACTGTTAAACCAGCCAAAGAATACTCGACCAATCATTGTCCCATAAATAATGGTCGACAATGTCTGCATAATAATACCACCTAGTTGTTGATCATCCAACGTACTCATTGGCGAAAACATCTCGGCACCTGAAATTTTTGATTCTAGACCGTCTAATACATCTCCTGGAACACATAAGCTCATCGCTTGAATCCAGGCGCCCTCAGAACTATATGCTTCGAATAATGGTGTAGATGCAAATATAATCAAGACACAAGCCGGCGTAATTAAAGCCGCACCAGCAAATACATAACCAATTTTAAGTAGTGGAATGAGGCGATCATCTCCCCGAATCGGTCCGACTACTGTCCACCACATCATGATCGCCGCAAATAAGATCACGATGGTGATCATGGCATGTACTGGCTGTGAAGACTTAGAAAAGTCAAAAACTGCTGGCATATGATAGATCGAAAATAGGAGATTAAATACGATTAACCCTATGAGCGGTTTTGAAAGCAAGGCAAAGATGGGCTTAATAATAGGTGCATCAATTACTTTTCTCCATATCCAAACGGGTATCCCCTTGATTAGTAATATAGGATACACAAGGAATAAGATGGCCAATTGTGCCATATGAGCTGTTAGCATAATATGTGATAATAAATCTATTGGCGACCCTTTTACAAGATAAAGGACAATAAGGCTCGTGTAAAAATAGATTTGTTGTTTACCCGTGACTTTTTCTCCCCCACCAAATTTATGACGGTATGGTCCGGTAATTAGATAATATACCAATGCAACTGCAAGTATAGATAAAATGAAATATGGACTCCATAAGGCTCGAAATCCAAATATTTGTATGTCCAACCACATTATTTTTCACTCCATTAAAACGGATTCTAATCTTCATTATAACGTATTTAAAGTTAGATTAACATTTATTATGTGACAATTTTAGTAAACTTCTAGCCGATCACTAGCTAGCTTCTCCAAATACTCTACAATAAAAAAGATCGGGAGCATGCTCCCGATCTTTCAATTCCTCATTTGCCACTTACCACCATGAAATAATACCTAGTCCAGCAAGTATAAGTAACGCTCCCCATACTCCACCATACATTAATATAGCAGGTACCTCATGTCCCTTATCTTTCAGGTGCATGAAATAGTAGAACTGAAACCCAACTTGGACGATTGCCATAATAAGTAGTATAGGTATGGCATACATTTTGGGCACACTTCCTGTTGCAACTATTCCAAATGCTACAAGAGTTAAGACAATCATGAGCGCAAATGAAATGACCTGTTTCTTCATTTCATCTTTACTTTGTCTTTTTTCAAACAGATCCACTTTGCTCTTGCTCGTATTTTCAGTCATAAGTTAACCCACCTTTCCCATTAAATAAACAACAGTAAAGACGAATACCCAAATAACATCGATAAAGTGCCAGTATAGACTAAATGTATTAAACTTAGGTGCGTTATATAAGTTTAAGCCACGTTTAGAATTTCGAACCATTAATGCGATTAACCAGCATATTCCAAAGGTCACGTGACCACCGTGGAATCCAACTAATGCATAAAATGCTGAGCCAAATGCTGATGAACGGAAAGTAAAACCATAATCCGTAATATAGTGAGCAAACTCATATATTTCTAATCCAAGAAATCCAATTCCAAGAAGTGCCGTAACACCTAACCATAACTGCATTTTCTTGAAATCGTTGTTTCTCATATGATACATCGCATATACACTCGTTAATGAACTGGATAATAACAACACAGTCATTAAGAATACTAGCTCAAGACCAAACAACTCTTCAGCTGCTGGTCCTTTATTAACAGAATCTTTAAGTGCAAGATAGACTCCGAATAAACAAGCAAATAGTACTGTTTCTCCACCAAGGAAGAACCAAAACCCCATAAATTTATTCTTTCCCTCAAGAGTAGCCCTCTCTGGTTGATCTGGCATTGTTTCAGGGTTTAAGGAATGATCTTGACTCATATTAGTCAGCCTCCCTTTCAAGTGCTTCTTCTAGTTCTTTTTTCGGCACATAATATCCATGATCATCTTTAAGCGACCTTACGATCATACAACCAATTGCAAACGCCATACCACCGTATAAAGCGATATACCAAAGTGCGTTTCCAGTTTGATATATAAATCCAAGACCTGCAACAAAGAAACCAAAGGACATTAAGAACGGTAGAATTGAACCATTTGGCATATGAACATCATCTAAAGGTTCACCTGGTGCCATTTTCCCTTTACCTTCAGTCTTTTCGATCCACAATGGATCAAGGCCACGGACAAGTGGTAGTTGTTCGAAATTATAATAAGGTGGTGGTGATGATACTGCCCACTCTAATGTACGGCCATCCCATGGGTCAGCAGGTGCCGGATCACCTTTAACTGATGTGATAATAATGTTATACAGAAACACGATTACACCAAAGGCCATAAAGAAAGCACCGATCGTACTAATTACGTTCCCTAAATCCAATCCTTGATCTTCTAAGAATACCCAATATCTACGTGGCATTCCCATCAATCCCAGGAAATGTTGAATAAAGAATGTCAGATGGAATCCAATGAAGAATGTCCAGAATGTAATTTTTCCAAGACCTTCATACAAGATTTTACCGAACAACTTCGGCCACCAATAATGTAGCGCAGCAAAGATACCAAAGATCGTACCACCCACAATAACATAGTGGAAATGCGCAACAACAAAGTACGTATCATGATACTGATAATCGGCAACGTTTGAACCTAGCATAACTCCAGTCATTCCACCAATTGTGAATGTTGGAATAAAACCAAGTGCCCATAACATCGCGGAGTTAATTGTAATGCTTCCGCCCCACATCGTTGCTAACCAGTTAAATATTTTAATACCTGTTGGTACAGCTATCGCCATTGTAGCAACAGCGAATATTGAGTTTGCAACTGGACCTAATCCAACTGTAAACATATGGTGAGCCCAGACCATGAATCCTAAAAAGGCAATTAACATCGTAGCAAACACCATTGCTGTATAACCAAATAAGCGTTTCTTAGAAAATGTTGAAAATACATCACTAAACAAACCGAATAGCGGTAAGATCAATATATAAACCTCTGGATGTCCAAAGATCCAAAATAAATGTTGATAAATAATTGTATTTCCACCCGCAGCAACATCAAAGAACGCGGAATCGAACATTCGATCAAACATTAATAAGAATAAGTTAATCGTTAGTGCCGGGAATGCGAACAAAATCAATACACTTGTAATAAGTGTTGCCCAACTAAATAAAGGCATACGTAAATAAGTCATCCCAGGTGCACGCATATTCACGATTGTGGCAATAAAGTTAATTCCACCCATCAGTGTTCCAGCACCCGCAATTTGTAGACCTAATACATAAAAGTCAACCCCATGCCCAGTTGAATTCATGGCTAATGATGCGTAGGATGTCCATCCCGCATCAGGTGCCCCACCTAAAAACCAACTTAGGTTTAATAGAATTCCACCAAAGATAAATAACCATAGACCTAATGAGTTTAAAAACGGAAATGCAACATCTCGTGCACCTATTTGCAAGGGCATAATGGCGTTCATTAACCCTATCAGTATCGGCATTCCCGCAAGAAATATCATTGTTGTACCATGCATCGTGATCATTTCGTTAAAGAAACCTGCTGTGACAAAGTCATTTTCAGGCTTTATTAATTGTATCCGAATAATCATTGCTTCTATTCCACCAAGCAAGAAAAAGAACCCACCGCCACCTAAGTACAATTTCCCTATCTTTTTATGGTCAACTGTAGTTAAGTAATCCCATAACGCGGCTCCAAATCCTTTCTTTCCTGTAGCTGCTACATCCATGACTTATACCTCCTTATAACATCTTCCACACTATAAAACCTAGAATCTTTTTTAGTTTTCATTATTTTCCAGCACTTTCTGGTGTTACTTCAGATGGCTGTAACTGCATTAAATACTCTGCAATTTTATCTGCCTCTTCTTCTGAAAGTTCTGGATACATGCCTGTCATTTTGTTTCCTGGTTTAATTTCTTCAGGATCCATAATCCAATCAACTAAATTTTCTTTAGTTGGTAATAAAATACCTGCAAATCTTGAACGATCACCAAAGGCTGTCAAATCTGGTCCCACTGGCACATCACGTTCTTTATTATATCCATCCGTATTTCCGATCGCATGACAGCTCATACAACTGTTCTCATCGAATAACTCTTTACCATCCTGAGCGACTGCATCTTTCGGTGTTTCTTCCGGATCTACATTTTGAATATCTGTAACCCACTGTTCATATTCTTCTTCACTCACTACAACAACTTTGAAATCCATGAGTGAATGTGAAGGTCCACATAGTTCAGCACATTTACCATAGAATACGCCTTCCTCATGAGCTTCAATAAACATTGTGTTTACGTTTTCCGGGTTTACGTCTAACTTACCACTAATACTTGGTACCCAGAATGAATGTAGAACGTCATTTGACTTTAAGTTTACATATACTTTTGTGTCAACAGGAATGTACATATCCTGACTCATTTCAATCTCTTCACCTTGATAGTCAAAATGCCACCAATATTGATTACCTGTTACCTCAATGTTGATATGCTCATCACTGTCTGACGCATCAGCAAGATCAAATGTGGCGATGACTGTAGGTACTGCCATGATCACTACTAAAATGATAGGAATAATTGTCCACACAGTTTCAAGTGTTTTATTCCCTTCAACTTGTACGGGTATGTAATCTTCTTCGCCTTTCTTTTTACGGAAACGAATTAATACAATAACATAAACGATCATGACCGCAATAAATACAAACGACATGACAACGGTCGTTAATATGATCAAATACATAGATGAATCCGCCCCATACCCCTTCGGGACAAGTGCAGTTAGATTCTCTCTACCACAACCAGATAACACGAGCATTAACAACCCTAAAAGAAATACCGATTTTAATTTACCTATCTTATTTCTCATATCTGTGCATACCTCTCTTTCTCTTTATAACTTCCTTTTATTTTTTAAAATAATTAAGGACAATACGAATTGTATTACTATTGATCTTTTTTAAAATTCACATTGCAAGTTTAGTTATCATTCTAATCACAGTACATGACTATTTGTAATAGACAATGTGTGGAGCAACTGCTTCCAGGTTAAAACACGGTGTAAGAGTTCCCCCTTTCATGTTGAAGTAAAATATACAGTTGTGAATCCCTTCCTAAAAGTAACTGGATAATTGCTGATCCTTACTAAATTGTAGCATGCTTGTGCTTTACAATCTATTATCTTCACATGCTCCACTCCTTTTTACTCTAATTAAAATAGGATGACAGGAGCATGTCAGAATAAGCTCGTAACGCAATTAGTATCCATCTTCGTTCATCATAATATGTGAATACGTTAGGAAGTAAATAAACTTTGTATGAAGTTTAGTAAAACTCCTCTACACTATTTTTAACAAATAAGCGGATATAATGCAAGGTTATTCACTTAAGGAACGTGTTAATGGTTAAAATCCTCTCGTTTGTAACAAACTTGTGACATTTATTAAGTTTAACCTCATTTAATTGCTTTATCCAATGAAAAAACTTTATGATTAATGTATTCTTATTCTTGACCATTGAAATAAGCTACAAATTATTAAAAGATGAAGTGAGGCAATATCATGTTAAAAACGTTAAAATCACTTTCCGTTGTTTCCACGATCGGTATGTTATTCATATTACTTGGTGGAGCATTGGTTACGAAGACTGGTTCAGGGGCTGGTTGTGGAGAGAGTTGGCCATTATGTAATGGACAATTATTTCCTACGGATATTACCCCCGAACTCATTATTGAATATAGTCACAGACTCGTCTCCTCCGTTATGGGTGTTACAGTGTTCGCACTCGGTATATTGGCTTGGAGATTTGTCGGTCATGTTCGCGAAGTAAAATTTCTATCTTTCTTATCAATCTTTTTTCTTATTCTTCAAGGATTAATTGGAGCAGCGGCTGTAAAATGGGGACAATCTGATTTTGTACTTGCTGCGCATTTCGGTATTTCACTTGTTTCCTTTGCAGCTGTATTCTTGCTCACATTACTCATTTTTGAAATCGATCAGAAATTCGATACAAAGCAACTCATTATTCATAAGAAACATCGAATTGAGATCTATTTATTAACCGTTTATACGATCATCGTCGTTTATACAGGTGCACTCGTACGGCATACGAATTCAAATCTCGTCTGTAAAGATTGGCCATTTTGCAATAATGGTTCACCACTCGCCTTTGCAAATTACGACTTTTACCAATGGATTCAGATGGGGCACCGATTAGCAGCTGGTCTTTTATTCATATGGACAGTCATATTCTTTGTTAAAGTCTTTCGATCATACCGTAATAATCAAATGATGGTCTGGGGTTGGACAATTATCCTAGTGTTGATCACTTTACAAGTATTCTTCGGTGCCATGATTATATTCACTGCATTAAATTTAGGTGTTGCATTACTGCACGCTCTTATTATTACGTGTTACTTCGGTATGCTAAGCTACTATATACTTCTATCTTCTCGAAGTACAAAACAATTATAAACGGTACGACACTTATTTCTCTAAAAAATAGCCGGTCATAAAACATGATGTTTTATGACCGGCTATATTTATGACACATAATGTTCTTGCATGATTTTATTCGAATTCAACCAGCAAATCGTTGATTGAAATGGGTTCGCCACTTTCCACGAAGACATCCTTAATGACACCTGTAAAAGGAGCTTGTACAGTAGTTTCCATTTTCATCGCTTCAGTGATTAATAAATAATCACCTTTATTAACTTTTTGGCCCTTTTTACAAATTGCCTCTACAACTGTACCGGGCATTGTTGCACCAATGTGTTTGCCATTTTCAGGATCTGCCTTCGGTATTGTTGCTAACTGTGTATCAACTTGCTTATCTTTTATAACAATCTCTCTTGGCTGTCCATTTAATTCAAAATAAACGACTCGAGTTCCATCCAATTTAGGTTTCGAAATCGATACGAGTTGAATAAATAATGTTTTACCTTTCTCGATTTCAACTTCAATTTGTTCACCTAACTTCATTCCATAAAAGAATGTTGGCGTATCGAGTACAGATACATTGGCATACTCTTGATAGAAGTCGTGGTAATCCATGAAAACCTTTGGATATAATGTGTATGAAATTAAATCGAAGCTCGTAATTTGACGATCAAGCTTTTTAAACAGCGTTTGTTTCAACTCATTGAAATCGACGGGATCGAGTAATTGTCCCGGTCTCACCTTAATAGGTTCCTTCCCTTTTAAAATAATCCTTTGTAGTTCTTCTGGAAATCCTTGATAAGGTTGTCCAAGCATTCCTTGGGCAAACTCAATCACCGAGTCAGGGAAATCAATTGTTTTGCCACGCTCATAAACATCGTCTTCAGTAAGGTCGTTTTGAACCATAAATAACGCCATATCTCCAACAACTTTTGATGATGGTGTAACTTTAATAATATTCCCAAACATCTCATTTACCTGAGTGTACATCGATTTGACTTCATCCCAACGATCTCCTAAACCAACTGCTTTAGACTGTTGTTGTAAATTACTGAATTGCCCACCTGGCATTTCATGTTGATAAATTTCCGTATGTGGGGATTTTAGTCCACTTTCAAAGTCTTGATAATAGTTTCTGACACCTTCCCAATAATGGGATAATTCTTCATAGGCATCAATATCCATTTTCGGTCTATGTGCCTTACCATCTAAGGCATGGTAGAGTGATTGTGCACTTGGTTGTGATGTTGACCCTGCCATCGGCCCGCTTGCAACATCAACTGCATCGACACCTGCATCAATCGCACGTGCATACGTATAGATACCATTACCACTTGTATCATGTGTGTGCAGGTGAATCGGTAAGTCTACCGTCTCTTTCAAGCTTGAGACTAATTGATAGGCTGCTTCTGGTTTCAATAATCCACCCATATCTTTAATCCCTAGAATATGTGCACCAGAATGCTCAAGTTCTTTGGCAAGTTTTTGATAATACGCTAAATTGTATTTTGTTTCATTTGGATCAAGTATGTTTCCCGTATAACAAATTGCTGCTTCAGCAATCTTATTATTATCTCTCACATCTCGAATCGCAGGAACCATTCCTTCAACCCAGTTTAAACTGTCAAAAATACGGAATAGATCAATTCCGGCATCTGAACTTTCTTTAATGAATTCCGTATTTAAGTTATCAGGATAGTTTTTGTAGCCAACTGCGTTACTCGCACGTAACAGCATTTGGAATAAAACATTAGGCATCTTCTGACGTAATTTCATTAATCGTTCCCACGGGTCTTCTTTCAAGAAACGATATGCCACATCAAATGTTGCACCGCCCCACATCTCTACTGAAAATAAATCAGGTAAGAGTCGTGATGTTTCTTCGGCAATTTTCAGCATATCTTTTGTCCGTAATCTCGTTGCAAGTAACGATTGATGTGCATCACGGAATGTTGTATCTGTCAACATGACTTCATTTTTTTCCTTCAACCATTTAGCTAAGCCCTCAGGTCCGTATTGATCTAAAATTTGTTTGGATCCATTTGGTATCTCATCAAGTAACGAGACTTTTGGTACAATCGCTTTGTCTAAAACCGGCTTTTCTCTCATCGCTTTTCCATCAAATCCGTTTACTGTCACTTCACCAATATAGGATAACATCTTTGTTCCACGGTCTTGTCGTTTAGGAAACACGAATAATTCTGGAGTTTGATCAATAAATGTCGTGCTATATTCTCCACTCATAAAATCCTTATGTTTAATAACATTTTCCAAAAATGGAATATTTGTCTTTAATCCACGTATTCTAAATTCCTTTAGATTACGCCCCATTTTTTGAGCTGCTTGTTCAAAGGTTAAAGCCCATGTAGACAATTTAACGAGTAATGAATCATAATGTGGCGATATGACAGCGCCTTGGAATCCATTTCCAGCATCAAGTCTGACACCAAAACCACCACCTGTACGGTATACCATTATTTTTCCTGTGTCTGGCATAAAGTCATTTAATGGGTCTTCCGTCGTTACACGTGATTGAATAGCATAGCCTAGTGTGAAAATCTCACTTTGTTCTGGTATTCCGATCGATTGATCATGCATATTTTGTCCATCGGCTATCTTAATTTGCGTTTGTACAATGTCTACACCAGTGATCATTTCAGTAATCGTATGTTCGACCTGAACACGTGGATTCACTTCAATAAAATAAAACTCCTGATCATCTGTAACTAAAAACTCAACAGTTCCAGCGTTCACATACTCTACATTTTTCATTAACTTAACCGCTGCCTCGCACATTTCTAGACGAAACTCTTCTGGTAAAGATACACTAGGCGCTGTTTCAACAACCTTCTGATGTCTTCTTTGGACAGAACAATCTCGCTCGAACAAATGAATCACATTACCATGTTCATCACCAATCACTTGTATTTCTATATGTTTTGGGTTTTCAATTAATTTTTCTACATAAACTTCATCATTACCAAAAGCTGCTTTTGCTTCTGATTTTGCACGGTTATACGATTCCGTTAGTTCCTTCTCTTCACGGACGATCCTCATGCCACGCCCGCCACCACCTAGTGAAGCTTTAATAATAATCGGATAGCCATTTGTTTTTCCAAATTCACGTACTTCTTCTACGGAATTTACAGGCCCATCAGTACCCGGAATTACTGGTAATCCAGCACTTGTTGCTTGTGTTCTAGCTTTTACTTTATCTCCGAACACATTTAAGTGCTCACTAGTAGGACCGATAAAGATAATTCCTTCTTCCTCACAACGTTGTGCAAATAAGATGTTTTCGGACAGAAATCCATAACCAGGATGAATGGCGTCAACACCTACACTTTTTGCAAGTTCAATGATCCCTTCGATGTCTAAATAAGCATCAATCGGTTTCTTTCCTTCACCAATTAAATATGCTTCATCTGCTTTGTAACGGTGATATGAACTTGAATCTTCATTTGAATAAACGGCAACGGTTCGAATATTAAGTTCCGTACATGCACGGAATACCCGAATCGCGATTTCGCCCCGATTTGCTACTAAGACCTTATTGATTTTATTTAACTTGACCATGATCTTCCCCCTACATTCTTAAATTCTCTATTTTGAGTTCTATGTGTTGGTTCTTCTCGCACTGGTTGCTGTTTCTTTTTCTTAACGGACATGGCGATGTTATTTAGAATCCCCATTGATAACATTAATACTAACAACGAAGACCCGCCATAACTGAGGAATGGTAATGGGATACCCGTAATTGGTAGTACACCACTAATAGCACCCATATTGATTATCGCTTGGATCCCGATCATTGACGATATCCCTATTGCTATTAGAGATCCAAAACTATCTTCACATTCTCTAGCAATATAAAAACCCCTCAGAACAATGATCATTAACATCCCGACCACGATAATTAAACCTACAAGACCTAATTCTTCAGTGATAACAGACATAATGAAGTCGGTGTGAGCTCCCCAAAGATAACCTAATTTCTGTACACTTTGCCCGAGCCCCTCACCTGTTAATCCACCAACGCCGATTGCTAAATACGATTGAATTAAGTGATATCCACCTGTTTCAGGCGTTGCGAAGGGTTCATAGGCCCCCGTAAAACGAGCAACCCTTACATCTGTTATCATACTAGGAATTGTTATAACAAATAAGGTAACACTGATCGCAATTAAAATAAAGAGATGTTTAAAATGAATCCCTGAGCTAAAGATAATTGCACAGGCAAACAAAAAGATGATGGCAGCAGTCCCGATATCAGGTTGTAATAAGATAAGCCCTAGAATAAAACCCGTTAAGACAAGTGGTGGTAAGACTGCTGTTGAAAACTGAGTAATATATTCCTGCTTCTTAGAATAAACGGAAGCAAGGTATAAAATCAACCCTAATTTAATGAATTCAGACGGTTGGATGCTGATTGATCCGAATAGAGTTATTGATCTTGTCGCATTATTTGCCTCTTCTCCGAAAAAAAGAACACCTATAAGAAGAAGGATGCTAAAAAGAACAATCATTTTAATCATCTTTTGATAATGTCGGTATGGAAATACACAACAAAATACAAAACCAATTAACCCAATAATAAACCATTGCAATTGTTTGAATAAATAATATGTACTCCCCAACCCCTCAACAACAGCGGCAACCATACTAGCACTGTAAATCATAACAATGCCGAATGCTGCTAATAGAATCGGGGTAATGATTAACGTGAAATCATAATCTTTCATTCTCTCTATCATCTTACCTCACCCTCACCTTAATAAATTTAGTCCTAATTCGATGAGATATAGATATTCATATATTCAACTCATTTCAATTATAACTTTCCAAAATTGTTTTACGCATATTTAAAAATATGCTTTGACGCACTTTTAAAAAAAGTGCTTTGACACACATTTAAAAAAGTGCTTTACTAAATCTTCTGATTTATCATGAAAAGAGGGAGTGGTCACACCCTCTGATATAAAAAAACTTTGCCACTTTATTTGACGGCAAAGTTTTGCAAAAAGTGTTACACCATAGCGATGTGAAATGTTTTAATCTACAAGGGCTACATAGATTGTTGAGCTGTTTCGTGCAGTATATTAAGTTGTCTCTCTAAACTTCCAATTAGATCCTTACCTTCAATCTCGCTGATTAAGTTCAAACGAATTGCAAAATCAATTTCCCTTGAGAGTCCAAACATTTGCGTATCTAAAACCTCTTCATATAAAGGACATTGTGGCATCGTTAAATTCTTTATTTGAACTTCTATTAAACGTAATATTTTATCCGCATCAGCTTTAAGAAGGGCGTAAGCTTTTTCACGATGATCGATCGTAATTTCAGGCATCAAATGTTCCCCTCCTCAAAAAGGACTTTCTACTAGTTTATACTATCGTTTGAGAGCGGAAATTGCAACTATAATTGATAACCTTCCCGCAGATTTTTGTCTATTTACGTACAAAACAACGAAACGTAAGGAAGATTTATGCTATTCATCCCCTTTATTTCAACACAAGGTATTCTATATAGCCTTTATCATCCTTCTGCAGACTTAATTTTTCAATAAACATACATTTAATTCTAATTTCGTGAAATATAATGATTTGTCTGTTATTCTAAGTTGAGATTACTGTTGAGAGGTGAACATTTTGATTGTACAATTGGCTGGTAAAGTTGGATATCCAATAACGCTAGACCCTACGGTTTGGATATTTGATGATCGAAAAATTTTATTTGAAG
Organism: Virgibacillus sp.; assembly: GCA_035302925.1. Taxonomy (GTDB): domain Bacteria; phylum Bacillota; class Bacilli; order Bacillales; family Amphibacillaceae; genus CALAMD01. Next base: position 56,113 of record DATGSG010000123.1, read on the forward strand.
AAGCATTTATTAAAAAAGATGAGTCTGCAAGTACATACGAAGTAAATGAGCTAGACGAAGCTGCAGAAAGATGGAATCGCGCGATCCATTTAAATGAGGCTAGACCACCTGTTAATAAAAGCATTACCCGGTTTGAACGTGAAAAAATCTTGAAGAATTCTTATGTTATGCCCATCCATGAATTTTTAGCGCATGCCGAGATAGCAGATGATGCAAAGGATGTTATATTAATAACAGCAGATGGAGATGTTCGGATATCGTTGGAACAATTACTTGACTGTTATTTATTGTTTTCTATTAAAGGAAAACCATTAAAAGAAAATGGACCGGTTCATTTGTACTTTAGAGATGGATCAAACCATAAAACACCGATTACAAGTGTTAATAAAATAGTGATCAACTAGCAAGACATCTTCACGCTTCATAAAAAGCTGTTATGGGATAAATTCCATAACAGCTTTTTTGTATAATATATTCATTTAAATCCACAATATAAATAGAAACCTTTTCCGATTGAATGAAATTCATTAGATTGAATAAAATAAGGAGAAATGCCAAATGAAGTTTCGTTTATATGGATTATGCCTACTCATAATTTTAATCTTTGCAGCTTGTCAACAAAATGAAAAGGAAGAATCAGCACCTAATCGTCAAAATGAAGACCAATTTATGCAAATCGAAAATTCTCAGCCGAATCAGAATCCACCAATAGAAAATGATCAAATCTCCAATCACTTAGCTGATGTTGCAAATAATGTCCCTAACGTAAATAATGCTACAGCGATCGTTGCCGGTCCATATGCAGTCGTTGCCATTGATGTCGATAAAGAGTTAGACCGATCTCGAGTGGGCACGATAAAGTATTCTGTATCTGAAGCATTACAACATGATCCATACGGAAAAACAGCTGTTGTAGTTGCTGATGCTGATGCTACGGAAAGAATTCGTTCAATGACTCGGAAAATGCAAGATGGTTATCCAGTGCAAGGAATAATTGACGAACTCTCAGCAATTGTCGGTCGGTATATGCCGGATTTTCCCATTAATGAAAATAAACCAGAAGAATCAGATCAAAATAAAGAGATCATTCCTGAGAAAGATAAAGACCGACTGGATGATATAGAAAAGGAACAATCCGAAGAGGAAAATCCTCAATAAAACGGTTTATAAAATAATTATAGCGTCCCCACGTTTTTGATAACGAGAGGACGCTTATTTAATACCCATCATTTATTAAAGATCTTTGTTGTGATCCGCATTTTCATCCATAACCTCATTGTAATAATTTACGCCAAACTGTGATCCCTCGGAGACCATTTTTGAATTCTCAAATTGTGCTAAGTCTTGATGATCGACTTGATCTGGTATACCAGCATCCTCTAATAATGAATGATGTTTTTCATGACTTCCTGTAAAACTTGCTATACACTGTTCTACCTTCTCTTTTATCTGAGTTCTACTCTCTTTATCTTTAAGCAAATAACCTGCAATTGCACCAGCACCTATCGCTCCAATTGTAGAGATCATATAGCGTTTTTTCATCTAACCATCCCTCCTATACATCCATATTCATATTGTTCCCCATTTTGGCAAGGTAAAACCTAAAGAATATACAGATCGGTAATGGCTATGTTATAATATGTTGTAACGAGTAACCACATTGAGGTGACAAGATGCACGTAAAATGTACTTTATGTGACCATGTAGAAGGCATTGAGGATTATTCATTAGAAGCTAAACGACTAAGAAATCGTAGAATAAATTTGTACCTATGCAAAAGTTGTAATGACCGAATTGGTGAAAAGACAAATAAACGCCATTCTACAGGTAAGTTTCAATTATATAAAAACAAGCAAAAAGATAATAGTGAATTCATTTAACTAAAAGGCTCTATTTCAAATTTGAAATAGAGCCTTTTATTATTCTGTCTGATTTGCTTTTCGTTCATTATGCATGCGAAATCGATAGATGGCTAGTACGAGTACAATCACGACTAAACTTTCAACTGTTGGTAGTTCCGCGATGCCGCTAAACAAAGAAACAACCACAGTACCAATCGCTAGTAATATGTAAATAATAACACTTTTCACAACAGGGATTTTTTGTGCAAATCCTAATTTATAGGCAAGAATCAATAATAGGTAATTTAAAAAGAAAAATATCATAAATACTTGATCTGGAAAATTTTCAACGAGAAATTGATGAACCATAATGCGCCCCCTAGGGTTATAATTGTTTACTCCCCTTATCATACTAAATATATCTTATTCGCGCTAGTAATCTTGTTTTTGAATCTCATCGCCTAATGATATATACTATAAGGTGTAAGTCAATGTGAGGTGACATGATGAAAAACATTAATTTTCCGATGTTATTATTGGCCATGCTCGTGATTTTCTTGTTCGCTGTGTCAGGTGTAGCAATTGCCTATGGTAATCTCTGGTTTGTTCTTTTATTTATATTATTAGGGACAGCCACAATGGGCTATGGAATCTCTTTAAAAACAAAAAGCGACTCTTAAATAAGAGTCACTTTTTTCCTTTTTTCAAAAAATCTTGAATAATTATTTGATGGATTGACTGATTACCTGTGACAAGGGAACTTTTCTGTAACATATCGAGCTCCAAACCATCTCGATCAGAAACCAGCCCGCCTACTTCTTGAACAATAATCTTTCCCGCGGCAATATCCCAAGGAGCTAAATTCATTGCCATATAGCTATCTAGTACACCTTCAGCTACATATGCTTGCTCTAAAGCGGCTGATCCCATATTTCGTGTACCCCGGACCGTCTTCACAAAATTAGCCATTACTTTTTCATCCACTAAACCATTCTCACATAGCCAATAATGATTCAACCCTATAATCGACTCTTCAAGCTTTACGGACGGAGATAAAGGTTGCAATTGAACATCATTTTTATAAGCACCCATTCCTTTTTTCGCGTAATAAAGCACATCAGCCATTACATCATAAATGATTCCGATCTCCCCTACCCCATCTTGATAAATTCCAACTGAAATAGCGAAATTTCTTTTTTGGTGGACAAAATTCATTGTTCCATCAATCGGATCAATAATCCACACGGTACCATCGAGGGACGTGATATCATCTCCATATCCCTCCTCACCAAATAGTAAATGAGTCGGATAAGACGCTTTCAATTTATTAACAAAGTAGATTTCAGTTTCTTTATCAATCGTTGTTACAAGGTCATTTGGATTCGACTTTGTATCGATATCCATTGGTTTAAACATGCTCTCTCTAATCTGTTGTCCTGCCTCTAATACCCAGGCCTTTGCCTGTTTAAAAACACTTTCTCGTGTATTTAAATCCATATGTATGACCCCCATTAATAGTGAACCTTATTATTATAGTACCAAATTAGTCCTCATTCGTCATTTATTAAAAATACCCCAATATAAATTTGAGGCTCATCCTTTATATTGAGGTATTCCTATTTATAACGTTCTTTTTGTTATTTCTTCCCATTGTAATCGTAATTGCTCTAATCGCTCCTTTGATTTAATTATTTCCACCTTATCATCTACCTGAAGTGCATCATGGAGTGTAACCAGTTCATAATCAATCTTAATTCGTATAACCGGAAGTTCTTGCTCTACCTCTCTTTGGCGCAATTCATCCAATACATACCTCACGTAAACCCACTCCTTCAAGTGATTTCAAATACAATATAGAATAAGCTCCATTATTATCTACTTCTATATTTTTAATATATGTCGATTTTCTAAGTTGTTTCTTAAAAGAGATAAAGATTGTGCTTATTATTCATTTATTCCCTTTTTTATAATATTTCAAACATAAAGGGATACCGTTTTTTTTCAAAAACAGCCCATTGGCTGTTAATTTAGATAAAAACAGATGGGCTGCCTCTATTCGCTACCTCATTGATATCTTATCTTGTTTTTCATTTCTTGCCTTTTTAACAGCGTGATAGCTGGAATATGCTGACGACTGCTCAAATTCCGAGAAATAAGAACGTTCCTCATTTTTTGCTGGTACAATCGCTTTAAACCTTCGATAAGCAGCTAATAATTCTTTGCGATCAACACTTGACTCATATGCTTGCTCAATCAATGAAAAAAACGTAACCACATCGGTTATTTCTTCGGTCGTCCATGTTTCCTCAATCGGATAGGAATAAGCCATTCCTTCATTCCCCCTTTCTTATGACCATCTTTTTCTAATTTGTTCCGCCTCTGAAACAATCGATTGGATCAGTTCAGCAACGGAAGGAATATCATTAATTCTTGCAGCACCTTGACCCGCCCATCCAAAACCATTATGAGCTTCGCCTTGGTGAATAAACTGTTTATTTGCTTCTCCACTAATGTGGTTTTTTAGTGATTCATATCCTTTCCCCTGTTTTTCAATCGCCTGAATTTCATCTGTCCAGCTGTTTTGCAACGCTCTTGCCGGTGCCCCAAGTGAACGTTTAATAACAACTGTCGAGCTCTCATCCGCCTCCAAAATAGCCTGTTTATAGTTTGGATGGGCAGCTACACACTCCTTCGTTGCGATGAATCGTGTTCCCATTTCAATTCCTTCGGCACCAAGCGCAAGACTTGCCATCATTCCTTTTCCATCAACGATTCCTCCAGAAGCGATTACTGGAATAGATACATGATCAACAACTTGAGGTGTTAATACAAACGTGCCTAAATCACTACGTCCGATATGTCCTCCACCTTCTTGACCAACGACCATAACGGCATCTGCTCCTAGTTCTTCTGCCTTTTCCGCCTGTCTTTTCGCAGCCACGAGAACCAATGTCCGGATTCCTTTTCCTTTCACCATATCTAAAACACCTTGGGGATTTCCACCTGTTATTGATATCACTGGTACTTGTTCAGAGATCGCTACTTCAACCATCTCTTTATAGGAACGTCTGCTTTGCCCGATTGCAAAATTTACTCCAAAGGGGTTGGTTGTTAGCGTCTTCACTTTTCGAATCTCCGCTTTTAGAAACTCTGGATCCGCTAGACTCATCGCGGTTATTTGTCCAAGTCCACCAGCATTGGAAACTGCAGCTGCTAAATCCGCATAGGCTAAATGAGCGAGACCCCCTTGAACGATTGGATACTTAATATCTAATAATTCGGTTACATCTGTTTTCCATCCCATTATACTCTCCCCCTTAAGATTAATTGTATTATTAATTGACATTTTTCGTTTTAATGTCTGCAGGATCGACTATTTCATATCCTTGTTCTCGTAAACCTGTCACAATATCTGCTAAAGCTGCTGCTGTCCATTCCCGGTCATGCATTAATAAATTCGCCCCATCATCTAATTCCTTCGCATTCAACATAATATCAGTTAATGCTTCTTTAGACATATATTGTTCTTCCCAATCATAGCCATATGTCCAATTCATTAATTCCATGCCCTCTTCAGCAGCAAGTTCTTTTGAATAATCGGTATTTTCTCCAAATGGTGCTCTGAAAAACAATGGCCGTTCACCTGTTATTTCTTCGACCATATCGTTGACTTGAACAATTTCTTCTTTTTGTTCTGATTCTGATAAACTTGGTAAAGATGGATGACTATATGTATGGTTCCCAATCACAAATCCAAGATCATAAATTTCCTTTAAGACTTCTTTTTCTTCCTTTGTTTCTAAAAAATGACCATTTACAAAGAAGATGGCATTAGCATCCATTTCCTTTAATTGTTGTGCCATTTCAAGTGCATGCTTGTCTGGTGCATCATCAATCGTTAACAAAGCCACTTTTTCATTCGCTTTATCGATTGGAACAATTGAAAACATCTCATTTATTTCATATTCAGCTTCTTCAGGCTCTTCTTGACCCTTCTCTGGTTGTTCTTTCTCTTCTTTCTCTTCCTCATGGACTTGCTCTTCTGCTAATTCCGCGTCATCAGCTCTCTTTTCCGGTTCATTTTGACAAGCTGCTACGATGATAAGCAAGAGTAATAAAGGCCCTAAAAGCTTCCGCCGCATCACTAAAACCTCCTACTCTGAATGAATTTCATAATATATTATTGTAGCATTGATCTTAAAAAGAGAAAAAAGAGCTGTAAGATAGCACAGCTCTTTCTTTACTTTCATCATTTAGATTACATTGTATGAATCGGTGTTCCTAGCGCTACTTCTGCAGCTTCCATGGTAATTTCAGCTAATGTTGGATGCGCGTGTATTGTCAGTGCAAGATCTTCCGCAGTCACGCCTGTTTCAATGGCAAGACCAATTTCAGCGATCATGTCACTAGCATTCGCTCCAACGATTTGCGCCCCAATAACGAGTCCATCTTCTTCCCTCGTTATCAGATTCATAAATCCGTCACTATCGTTTAGTGATAGTGCACGACCATTTGCAGCAAATGGGAATTTAGATGATTTCACTTTAAATCCTTTATCTTTTGCTTCTTCTTTCGTGTAACCAACAATTGCAATTTCTGGATCTGAAAAGACAACAGCAGGCATTGCTAAGTAATCAATCGCTGACTTCTCTCCACTAATTGCTGCAGCAGCCACCTTGCCTTCATATGATGCTTTATGGGCAAGTGGTGCACCTTCAACAATATCACCAATCGCATAAATATGATCGACACTCGTACGACATTGTTTATCGATTTTAATCAAGCCTTTATCATCAACTTCAATTCCAGCTTGCTCTAAACCAATGTCATCCGTGTTTGGTCGACGGCCAACTGTAACCAATACATAATCTGCTTCAACCACTTCTTCTTTACCTTTAGATTCATATGTCACTTTTACGCCGTCTTTTGATTCTTCTACACCTTTTGCTTGTGCTTGTGTAATTAATTTCACATTTTTGTTTTTCAAGCGTTTCTTAACAACTTGTGTAATTTGCTTTTCATAGCCACCACTTAAAATATCTTTCTCACCTTCAATGATGGTTACTTGAGCTCCTAGATTTGCATATGCAGTACCTAATTCTAGCCCAATATAACCTCCACCAATAACAACTAACTCTTCCGGCTTTTCTTTCAGGTTTAAAGCGCCTGTCGAGTTAATCACACGGTCAGAGTATGGAATGCTTGGTATCTCGATTGGAGTTGATCCAGTCGCAATGATACAGTCTTTAAACGTATACGTTTGCGAATCTTTATCATCCATAATTCTAACATTATTTTCATCCACGAAATAGACTTCACCTTTGACAATGTCTACTTTATTTCCTTTAAGAAGGCTTTCAACGCCTGATGTCAGTTTATTAACGACAGAGCCTTTCCATTCCTGTACTTTTGAAAAGTCAACAGTCACATTCTCTGTCGTGATTCCCATTTCTTCTTGACCTTGTGCTTGTTGTGCTAGGTTACCTGCTTGAATCAAAGCCTTAGACGGAATACAACCAACATTCAAACATACGCCACCTAATGCGCCTTTATCAACAATCGTTACTTTTTGACCTAACTGAGCCGCTCGAATAGCTGCGACATAACCGCCAGGTCCAGCACCAACTACTAATGTGTCTACCTCAATTGGGAAATCTCCTACTACCATATTACCTACGCCTCCATCATAATTAATTGTGGATCATTTAATAACCGTTTTATTTGATTTAAAGCTAACTGAGCTGTTGCACCGTCCACAATTCGATGATCGAAACTCAGTGATAATGCAAGTACTGGAGCAACTACAATTTCTCCATCACGAACGATCGGTTGTTCCGCAATTCTACCAATTCCTAGAATGGCTGCTTCCGGATAATTTAGAACTGGTGTAAACCATTGTCCACCCGCTGAACCGATATTTGTAATTGTACTTGATGCTCCTTGCATCTCTTTACTAGTTAGTCTACCACTACGCGCCTTTTCTGCCAACTCACCAATTTCACTTGAGATTGAGAAAATCGACTTCCGGTCCGCATTTTTGACAACTGGGACAAGTAGTCCTTGTTCTGTATCTGCAGCAATACCTACATTATAATAATGCTTTTGTACAATTTCCTCTGTTTCTTCATCAATATAAGCGTTGAGGATCGGATATTGTTTCAATGCGGATACTAAAGCTTTTACAACATAAGGAAGATACGTCAGTTTGACATCTTGTTCTGCTGCAATTTCCTTAAACTTCCGACGGTGTGCAACAAGTTCAGTTACATCAACATCATCCATTAACGTAACATGTGGAGCTTTTGTTTTGGAATTTACCATTGCTTTAGCAATCACTTTACGGATGTTTGTCATCTTCTCACGTGTTTCTACAAATTCACCTTCAGGAATGAAGTCTGTTGCTTTTGTATCCTCTTCTGTTTCAGTAGCTACTGATTCTGTTGAGTCAGCTTCCTGATCCCCACTCAAGAATTGATCGATATCTTCTCTTAAGATCCGACCACTCTTACCTGAACCAGTCACCTCTTGAATTACTACATCATGATCACGAGCATATTTACGTACGGAAGGCATGGCTATTACGCGTTCACCGGAACTTACTTCCGCCTGTTCTTTAACAGGCTTCGCTTCTTCTGTAGATGTTTCTTGTTTCGCTGGTTCTTCTTCTTTCTCAGGTTCTTCCGAAGGTTCAGCTTCATAGCCCTCAACATCTAATGTAATAAGTGTATCCCCTACGATAGCTACCGTATCTTCTTCAACATGAATCTTCAATACAGTTCCTTCAACTGGGGACGGGATTTCTACGACAGCTTTATCATTTTGGATTTCACACAATGTGTCATCCTCTTTAATCTCGTCGCCTTCTTTAACGAACCATTTTAAAATCTCACCCTCATGTATTCCTTCTCCAATATCGGGTAGTTTAAATTCATATGACATTGATTATTACCTCCTATACCTTCAGTTTAATAATTGATAACCTCTTCAACTTTTTCAATAACATCTTCATGGTCTGGTAACCAGTCATTTTCAGCTGCAGCAAATGAGTACACAGTATCTGGCGCAGTAACTCTTAATACAGGCGCTTCAAGATGCAAGATCGCTCTTTCCTGAATTTCAGCGACAATATTAGCAGCGATTCCTGCCTGACGTTGTGCTTCTTGTACAACAACGACTCGATTCGTCTTTTCAACAGATTCAATAATTGTATCAACATCAATTGGAGAAACGGTTCTTAAATCAATAACTTCTGCTTCGATGCCTTTTTCTGCAAGTTCTTCAGCAGCTTTTAAAGATGTATGGACCATAGCTCCATAAGCAATGAGTGTGACATCTTTCCCTTCACGTTTAACATCTGCTTTCCCAAGTTCAATCGTATATGCTTCTTCTGGTACCTCTTCACGGAATGAACGGTATAGCTTCATATGCTCTAAAAAGACGACTGGATCATTGTCACGAATCGCAGCAATCAACAACCCTTTAGCATCGTATGGTGTTGAAGGGATAACAACCTTTATTCCCGGTTGTTGTGCGATTAAACCTTCTAGTGAATCAGAATGAAGTTCAGGTGTTTGTACACCTCCACCAAATGGCGAGCGAATGGTAATCGGTGCTGACTCTGTACCTCCTGAACGGTAACGCATCCGAGACATTTGTCCATTGATCGAATCCATTACTTCAAAGACAAAGCCGAAGAATTGGATTTCCGGTACAGGGCGATAGCCTTCTAATGCGAGCCCGATTGCGAGACCACCAATTGCTGATTCCGCTAAAGGTGTATCAAACACACGCTCTTCTCCGAACTCTTTCTGTAGTCCATCAGTAACTCGAAACACACCACCATTCGCACCAACATCTTCACCGAACACGAGTACATTTTCATCTTGCTCTAACTCTATTTTCATTGCATTAGTAATTGCTTGAACCATTGTCATTTGAGCCATTATTTATTTCGACTCCTTTGCTTTATATTCGACCATCTGTTCTTCTAAATTGGCCGGAAGTTCTTCAAACATATTTGTAATAAAATCAGTTACTTTTTGTTTTGGATACTGATCAGCTTTTTTAACAGCTTCTCTAATATCTTCTTTTGCTTGTTCAATTACTTTGTTTTCTTCTTCCTCTGACCACAATCCCTTACCTTCCAGATACGTTCTGAATCGAACAATAGGATCTTTCTTTTCCCACTCGGAATCAAGATCATCTGTACGATAACGTGTTGGATCATCTCCAGCCATTGTGTGAGGTCCGTATCGATATGTTAATGTTTCGATCATCGTTGGCCCTCCACCTGCAATTGCTTTGTCCCGTGCATATTTCGTAACTGCATAGACAGCAAGTACGTCCATACCATCGACTTGGTACCCTTCCATTCCTGCAGCAACAGCTTTTTGTGCTAATGTTTTCGCAGCTGTTTGCTCTTCAACTGGAACAGAAATAGCGAAATAGTTATTTTGTACAATGAAAATCGCTGGTGCCACATAAGCGCCTGCAAAGTTCAACCCTTCATAGAAGTCCCCCTGTGAAGTTCCACCGTCACCTGTATAAGCAATGGCAACAGATTTCTTACCTCTTAACTTCATTCCTAAAGCGACTCCAGTTGCTTGAACGTACTGTGCTCCAATGATGATTTGTGGACTAAGTGCACGTACACCTTCAGGCATTTGATTACCATGAAAATGCCCTCTCGAGAATAAGAATGCTTGGTATAATGGTAAACCATGCCAAATCAATTGAGGAACATCACGATACCCTGGAAGTACAAAATCTCCCTTTTCTAAAGCAAAATGACTTCCCAACTGAGATGCTTCTTGCCCCGCAGTCGGCGCATAGAAACCTAAACGTCCTTGACGATTTAATGCAATTGAACGCTGATCTAATATGCGCGTATAAACCATTCGCCTCATCAGCTCTTTTAAATCCTCATCAGAAAGATCTGGCGCTAACTCTTCATTAACGATCTTTCCTTCCTCATTCAATACTTGAATTGTTTCAAATTGATTTTCAACCGTTTCTAATACATGTTTCAAAATTGGTCACCTCTTCCTTTCTTATACCCCTATTATTGTCTATCTTGCCCAAAACATTAATTGTTTTCATCATTACTTCTTTATTACCCTTTATTCTATTATTTAACCTCTAGGTCTAGTATACCATATACCTGTTACAATTTAAAAGGAAATAAGACTAGTACACTGAACTTGTATTGACAGCATAACCAATCCACATATAATGGTCAATCGTTATGCTTACTAGCCCCTATAACTTTAGCGTTCATTAAATGTGTTCCATAACAGATCAACTTTAAGTGGATCTGTTATAGCTCATATAGAAAACTGTATTAATTAAGATGTTGAGGAGTGGCTTGGATTTGGATTTGTTTTATACTTATTTATCTCATGTTTTATAATAAATATAAAAAAGGGTCCCATTACCAATCGCGTAATGAAACCCTTTTGCTTCTACTCTTTAATATCAATATTCGCTTCTTTATAAAAACTTGTTTTTAGCGCATTATATTTTTTCGTTTTATCATTGAATGCATCACTTGCATCGAGCACTTCCTGATAACCTTCATTAATCTCAGTTATTTGCTGTGTCACATCTTCCTCAGTTACTTCTTCATCTGATAACATTTCATAAAGTGTTGTTTCACGTTTCATTGATTCATTATACAGTTTATATAACTGCTTATAATTATCATAACGATCCATCATAACCTTATACATATCTTCTGCAGTTGCCTTACCATGATCGGCGTCAAGGTTATCAATGTATTTTTCCGCTTCTTGGAAAGCTTCTTCAGATGCGTCCATACTTTCTTTTTCCTTTTTTATCTCATTTACTTGTTGATCGATAATATCAATCGCTTCTTGTGATTTTTCTTTGATCTCTTCCATGTCTTTCATTTCCAAGTCAACAATTTCGGCGTATAATTCTTGTCCCTCTTTTTCCAAAGCTAACAGCTCTTTTTGTCTTTCTTCAAAGTTTGCTTCCAGCTCATAGGCTTCTTCTAGGTGATCATATATTTTATCCTCAGCAGCAGAGCCACTACAGGCTGTTATCAGCAGCAGTATGCTGGGAATGATGAATAACCCAATTCTTTTTAGTGACACGGGTTGATACCCCTCCTTGATTTCGTTCACAATCATTTACTTTGTTTTTATTTTGTATTTTAGTAGTATAACATAAATATAAAGGAATCATATCATAATTATCTACACCATCTGTTTAGTCATCATTTTATGATCTTTATACTCACTTTATGATAAACTGAACAAATGATATCGATAAACGATAAATCATCATTAAACACATTTATATAAAAACAGGAGTGACTGGAAGATATGATAACGATGAAAGATATTGTACGAGAAGGACACCCTTCCTTACGAGAAAAGGCAAAGGAAGTTACTGTTCCACCTCTTAAGGAAGATATTCAACTTTTAAACAAGATGATCACCTTTCTAAAAAACAGCCAAGATGAGGAGATCGCTGAAAAACACCAACTAAGATCTGGGGTCGGCTTAGCTGCTCCACAACTCGGAGTTAATAAACGGCTCATTGCCACTCATTTTGATGATCAAGATGAACAACTACACAGTTACCAACTCATCAATCCAAGAATCGTAAGCCATTCAGTTCAACATGCTTATTTAGCGAGTGGTGAAGGTTGTCTTTCCGTCGACCGGAATGTTGATGGATATGTCGTTCGACATGCACGCATAACAATCAAAGCAATTGATATTGATGGCAAACCTGTAAAATTACGCTTCAGAGGATATCCAGCTATTGTCATTCAGCATGAAATTGATCATTTAAATGGAGTCATGTTCTTCGATCACATCAATAAACAAGATCCCTATTTTGTTCCCGAAAATGCACGGGCAATTGAATAAGAACTCATTTTTTTCATATGCAAGTGAATGAATTTCATAATTACCATAACAAGCGAAGTCACTTCAACATGTAGATGTAAAGGAGTCAATACAATTACATACTGAAGTGATGTAGCTATAAATAGGAATTATCAAACTCATTAAAGTAAAAGGCGAAGCACAACGGCATTTATAATAAATTGAAATGCTGCAAACCTGTTAGAACTCCATCCTCATCAACAGATTTTGTAGTATAATCAGCAATTTCCTTTAGTTCTGGGATCGAATTTCCCATCGCAATACCAGTACCTGCCTCTTTGATCAACTCCATATCATTAGATCCATCGCCAAAAGCATAGGAAGCTGTTTTTTTAAGACCCTTAGCTTCGATAATCTTGTTCATACCAATAGCCTTTGATGCTCCTAACGGCATAATATCACAGGAAAGCTCATGCCAGCGTAAAAAGTGAAAATCCTGGTGTTGCTTTTGAATCACGCCTTCTTCCTTTTCATTACAAAATAATAAGGCTTGAAAAATAGCTTCTTGTTGATAGTAGGTAGGATCGACTAGCGGATAAGAAGATAATAACTTATGATAAGTAGCTTTAATATCTGGATGTTCCGTAACCGTTGCCCGCATTTCATTTTTCCCAATCAACATCATCGGATGTCCCCTATCAATTGCATCCTCATGGAGTTTCTGTAACGCTTGTACCTCCAATGGGTTTTCATAAATAACCTCTCCATTACATACAACCTGTTGTCCATTGAAGCTAATATATGAATCTATATCCAGTTCGTCACGTATTTCTTGAAACATAAATGGCGGACGCCCTGTAGCGATTGCGATATGTACACCATTTCTTTGTAAATCTTTAATCGCTTGTTTTGTAGTCGCTAACATCTGTTTTTCATCATCTACAAGAGTTCCATCAATATCAAAAAAGACAATTGTTTTATCCATCTCTATGTTGCCCCTTTATATAAAGTATTTTAATAAATACTGAATAAGAATGAATTTCATAATTATCCTAATCAGCCACATCGACAACACATATAGTTAAGAATGGTTCAACGCAACTATATTTTGTAGAGATGTGGCACTAAACCGGTATTATAAAATTCATTAAATAAGAATGAATTTCATAATTACTATAATCAGCTATGTCACTTCCATAGGTAGTTGTAAACGAATCAATACAGTTATATGTTGAAGTTGTATAGCTATAAACAGAGATTATGAAATTCAATAAATGATGGTAATCAATTACGCGTATAAAATCTGAAGCATACGCAAAAAATAAAGTTTAAAGAAGACGCTTTCTCCTCAACAACTGAATAATTTCATAATTTCCTAAACCAGCTATGTCGCTATAACATGTAGTTGGGAACGATTCAACTCCACTACATGTTATAGCCGTGTTGGGATAAAACCGTATTATGAAATTCATTAAACAAGGTGTTTTTTTAAAATAGAGAAGTATTTTTATTTCATTATTAGGCAAATCATACTATACTATAAATTAAGAGGGATTGGATCGGTAAAATATTTTGGTTGATTTTCTTATAATTTTTGAAAGGAGATGTAGAAGATCATGTTGAAACGCCTAAGAGAAAAGCTAAGAAAACGGTGGAATGATTTTTTAGGCAAAGAACGTGCTCCGACAACGTATAAAAAAGATCCTAACAACCATTAATATAACCAATCACACACTAATATGGTACTATAGAGTGACGCATCATACAACGGGAATTACGGAATTACTGTTATATCTATACATGATGAGCGGATATGCATCTAATATTTTTGTATATGTTGAAGTCAGAAGCGATTTAAATATCGTAAAAAAAGAAGATAATAGGAGAGATGAAATGATTTATAAAGTACTATACCAAGAATCAATACATGAAATACCAGTACGTGAACAAACAAAATCCTTATATATAGAAGCTGAATCTATACGTGAGGTCAGAGCAAAGTTAGTCGATCGCGAATATAACATTGAATACATTCAAAAACTAGATGGAGCCCATTTAGAATACGAAAAGCAATCAGATGCTTTTAAGATGGAGAATATATAATATTATGAAATTTGTAAAGAATGATCAAACAGCAGTTTTTGCATTGGGCGGACTCGGAGAAATCGGAAAAAATACGTATGGAGTTCAATTTCAAGATGAAATCATCTTGATCGACGCGGGAATTAAGTTTCCCGAAGATGAATTACTTGGAATTGATTATGTTATTCCGGATTACAGTTATTTAGTGCAAAACCAAAATAAAATTAAAGGGTTATTTGTAACCCACGGACATGAAGACCATATTGGCGGTATTCCGTATCTTTTACGTGAAATGAATATCCCCATCTATGCAGGAAAACTTGCAATGGGTTTAATCCGAAATAAGTTAGATGAACATGGATTGCTACGAACCGCAAAATTAAATATTATTGACGAAGATGCCGTCATTAAATTCCGTAAAACATCAATTAGTTTTTTCCGTGTTACTCATAGTATTCCCGACTCTTTTGGAGTTGTCGTTAAAACTCCACCAGGAAATATTGTACACACAGGTGATTTTAAATTTGACTTTACGCCAGTCGGTGAAACAGCTGACTTAGCGAGAATGGCTCAAATTGGAGAAGATGGTGTACTTTGTTTACTCTCAGACAGTACAAACAGTGAAGTTCCTGGCTTTACAATGTCTGAACAAGTTGTTGGTGGCAATATCCAAGATATATTTAGTAAAGCAGATGGCCGATTAATATTTGCAACTTTTGCCTCTAATATTTATCGTCTGCAACAAGTTGTCGAAGCTTCTGTTAAATACAATCGTAAAGTTGCCGTATTTGGCCGCAGCATGGAGAACTCAATTGCTATTGGACAAGAACTCGGTTATATTAGCGCACCTAAAGATACATTTATTGATACACATCAAATCAACCGACTTCCTGCACAAGATGTAACGATTCTCTGTACTGGATCACAAGGAGAACCGATGGCTGCATTGTCTAGAATTGCAAATGGTACACATCGACAAATCCAAGTTATTCCTGGTGACACAGTCGTCTTTTCATCATCGCCAATCCCTGGTAACAACGTCAGTGTCAGTCGAACAATTGATAAGTTATCTCGTGCCGGAGCCGATGTTATTCATGGTCCATTAAGTAATATCCATACATCTGGTCATGGTAGTCAAGAAGAACAAAAACTTATGTTGCGACTCATAAAGCCTAAATACTTTATGCCGATACACGGTGAATACCGTATGTTAAAGGAACACATCAAACTTGCTGAGGCTTGTGATGTTGATGAGGACCATTCATTTATCATGGATAATGGAGATGTCCTTGCATTAGGCAAAGATTTGGCCAATATAGCCGGTAAAATACCGTCTGGATCTGTCTATGTAGATGGTAGTGGTATTGGAGATATTGGAAACATCGTCCTACGTGACCGAAGAATTCTATCTGAAGAAGGATTAGTCATTGTCGTCGTTAGTATCAATATGAAGGAATTCACGATTCCAGCAGGCCCCGATATTATTTCACGTGGCTTTGTTTATATGAGAGAATCTGAAGACTTGATTAATGAAGCACAGAAGTTGGTCTCTTCCCATTTGGAAAAAGTCATGGCTCGTAAAACAACCCAATGGTCAGAGATTAAAAATGAAATTACAGACACGATTGCACCATTCCTTTATGAAAAGACAAAACGTAGACCAATGATCTTACCGATTATTATGGAAGTTTAAAACAAAAAACGACTGACATTGTTCTTTATGAACGTGTCAGTCGTTTTTATTTTCCTCTAAATTCTTCAATCAATCATCAATCACCAGTTTCTTTTCAAACCGGGAGATATCTTTATCAGAACCGATTACAATTAAAACATTTTCTTTTTCAATCGTAAAGTCGGCAGTCGGGGAAACATTAATTTCCTTGCCAACTTTCACTGCGACGACGTTACAGCCATAGCGAGCTCGAATATCGAGATCAATTAATGACTTACCAAGCATTCTCTTACTTGCTTTCACTTCTACAATACTATACTCATCTGACAACTCTAAATAATCAAGAATATTGTTCGAAATGATACTATGAGCTATTCTTCTTCCCATATCACGTTCCGGATGAACAACTTGATCAGCACCTATTTTATTTAATATCCTTTCATGATAATCACTTTGTGCCTTTACTGTAATCTTCTTAATTCCCAAGTCAGTTAAAATAACTGTTGTTAAAATACTTGCTTGAATATTATCTCCGATCGCAATTATCACATGATCAATATTCCGGATACCTAATTCCTTTAGTGCCGCTTCATCAGTGGAATCTGCGATGACTGCATGTGAGGCTATTGCTTTATATTCATTCACTATATCCTCATCACGATCAATCGCGAGAACTTCCATCCCTTCCATACTCAATTCACGACATACACTTCCCCCAAAACGTCCAAGCCCAATAACAGCAAATTCGCGTTTCATTTTACCTTCCCCCTTGCAACAATCTCTCCCTCAGTTTAGCACAATTACTCAATTACATTCTCTCTTCAAATAGCGTCTAACATATCAAATTGTGACTTGATTAATCCAAAGTATTCTCCACGCATAGCCATTAACTCATCATGATTTCCGTTTTCTAAAATTCTGCCATTTTCTAACACATAGATATTATCCGATTCACGAATTGTAGAGAGGCGGTGCGCAATAACAATAGCAGTTCTCCCTTTCAGCAATCGTGCTAAAGCGGCTTGGATTTTAACCTCTGTTTCCGTATCAATACTTGCTGTTGCCTCATCTAAAATTAATATACTTGGGTCTGCTAATAAGGCTCGAGCAAAAGATAAGAGCTGTCTTTCGCCGGCTGATAAAATACTGCCACGTTCTTCTACTTCTGTTTGATACTTATTGGTTAGACGTTGAATGAAGTCATCTGCTCCCACGACTCGTGCAGCTTCAATCACTTCTTCATCAGAGGCATCCGGTTTCCCAAAGCGAATATTTTCCATAATGGTCCCAGAAAAGATAAATGTTTCCTGTAATACAACGCTAATCCGTTGACGTAAACTGTTTAATTGGACATTCCTTAGATCATATCCATCCACTTTAACAGTCCCTTTTGTTGGATCATAAAATCGACTGATAAGATTCGCGATGGTCGATTTCCCACTACCTGTATGACCTACAAGTGCCACGGTTTGACCTGCTTTAATAGCTAATGAAATATGTTGTAATGCAATACGATCCTCTTCATATGAAAATTGGACTTGATCAAATTCAATCTGGCCTTGCATCTGTGAAAATTCATGTGCATCATCTATTTCCTCGACATTTGGTTGCTCATCTAAAAACTCGAAGATCCGTTCAGAAGCCGCCATGGCTTGCAACAGCTGATTATACATTTGCCCAAGTCGTGAGATCGGATCCCAAAACATTCCTAGGAAAAAGGCAAATGATACAAATGTACCAATTTCAATGCCACCATTATCGACTCCAAGTAAAATCAAATACGCGCCAAAGGTGATTAATATAACCGTGCCAATCGCATTACTCATTTCTACGAAGGGACGAAACATCGCACTTTTTTTTGTTGCTTGTCGCCAACTCTCGTAATTGTCATAATTAATACCATTAAAAAATTCAGCATTTTCTTTTTCCTGAGTAAAAGATTGTGTGATTCTTATGCCTTGAATACTCTCATTTAAATGCGAATTTAAACGTGATTGTTGAATCCGTACATCTTGCCAAGAGCGACGAATCGATCGTCTTAACTTTGTTGATACATAGAACATGAGTGGCAGAATAACCATAATCGCCAAGGCAAGCTTTGGACTTAAAACGAATAAAATGATAATAATCCCTGCCAATGTCACAATATCCATTAGTAAATTAATGATTCCATTTGTAAATAGTTCCTGTAGCGAGTTAATATCATTTAGAATCCTAACAAGAATGGATCCAGCTGAACGTGTGTCAAAAAAACGATGTGATAATCGTTGTACATGCTGAAATAAATGTTGCCGAATATCATAAATAACATTTTGCCCTAATATGTTTACCCATTTAATTCTAAAAACATTAGCAACATAACTGAGCAAATATAATCCAGCAATAACAACCACAAGATACGTTAGCAGTGTTGCATCTTTATTTTTTATTGCGATATCAATGGCTACCTTACCAATTAATATCGGTACAAGTAGACGGATAATCGTTGATACTAACATGGCGATGATAGCCCCTGGTAAATAGTTTTTTGAATAAGGCTTTAAGTAATCAAGCAACCGCCAGATTTGCTGCCAGTTAAAAGGCTTTTCAATCGCCAGATCAATCGTATAATAAAATCGTTTCAGATGTCGGCTTTTAGTTGAAGTCTCTTTTTTTGAACTCAAATTATCTCACCTCCCTACCTATTTTGTATCACTCATAATGGCTTCACGATCTTGATATTGAATATCATAAATCCGTTCATATTGACCACCTTGTGCAAGAAGCGATTCATGGGAACCCCTCTCAATAATTGTCCCTTCATCAAGCACGAGAATTTCATCCGCATGTTTTAAGGATGAGATTCGGTGGGCGATAATAAATGATGTTCGCTCTTTCATGACCTCTTTCAAAGCCTTTTGGATAGCGAATTCTGTATCCATATCTACGGCTGAGGTGGCATCATCTAAAATTAAAATACTCGGATTGATACAAATCGCACGAGCAATCGCAATGCGTTGCTTTTGTCCACCTGATAAACCCATACCACGCTCACCTAGCAAAGTGTCATATCCTTCAGGCATCTCCATAATAAAATCATGTGCTTGGGCTCTTTTAGCTGAATCAATAATCTGCTCATCAGCGATTTCAGGATTTCCGTAGGCAATATTTTCTCGAATACTCGTTGAGAATAAAAATGGTTCTTGCAATACAAACCCAATTGCTTTACGTAGAGACTTTAACTTATAATCCGCTACAGATTTATGATCGACAAGTACTTCGCCAGTTTCCGGTTCATAAAAGCGAGTAATAAGCTGGGTAATACTTGTTTTTCCAGATCCCGTTGCACCGATCAGGCCGATTACCTTTCCAGGTGGTGCATCGAAACTAATATTTCGTAAAGCTGAATTTCCTTCTTGCGTATACGTTAATGTCACATCTCTAAACGATACATGCCCGATAATATTTGCATCAATAGCATCAGTCTTTTCCACAATATCTTCTTCCGCATCAAGTATTTCAATTAATCTTTCTCCTGAAGCTTTTGCCTGTGAAAACTGGTTCACAACAAAACCTAAATTCATTAGCGGCCCCATGATATACCAAACAAGACTGAAAAATGCGACTAATTCACCTAACCGAATACTCTCTTGAATGACGAGATAACCACCAAATGCTAATAGTGAAACCGCCGCTACATTACCGATAAATTCCATCAGTGGAAAATATTTTGCCCATATTTCAGCTGTAGATAAGTATTTTTTTCGGTAGTCATCATTACTTTTCGAAAAGCGATCAATTTCAAAGTCTTCCCTTGATAACGATTTCACGGTATTCATTCCACTAATATTCTCCTGAACCCGGGTATTTAAACGTCCGAATGATTTTCTGATCCCCCTAAAAGCCGGATGGACCCTTTTGTCAAATTGAAAGACAACGACGATAAGGAAAGGCATAGCTGCCATGGTCACTAATGTGAGTGGTATCGAATAATAAAGCATGACACTAAAGCTAAAAAAGATTAATAA
Organism: Virgibacillus sp.; assembly: GCA_035302925.1. Taxonomy (GTDB): domain Bacteria; phylum Bacillota; class Bacilli; order Bacillales; family Amphibacillaceae; genus CALAMD01. The sequence goes on from DATGSG010000123.1 coordinate 76,571, forward strand.
AAATATTCTGATTAATTCAGCAAAGCCAAATGATAAAAAGAAGCGGAACCCCTCAACATCAGCTGTTAATCGTGACATGATATCACCAGTTTTAGCATTATCATAATATTTAAATGATAAAACCTGCAATTTCTCATACAAAGCATCTCTCAATTTATACACAGAAGTAATCCCGAATAAATCCCCTAAATATTGATGAATGAATGTAGCGACTCCCTTAACAATCATTAACAAAAAAAACACGAGTGCAATATAGGGTATTAATGAAAATTTATCCTTCAGGACCACTTCATCAATTGTTAATTGTAAAACAATTGGATATACAACGGTAATTGCTGTCACAAACAATAGAAAAAACAATGAGACATATAAACTTTTCCGATACGGCCAATAAAAATCCTTTAACCTTTTAAACGTCTCCAATCTACCCCTCCCCTTCCTTATTATGTATATTACTTAATATACCGAGTTCCGAAATGTTTTTCCATCTTTTTATCTTAGTTTTCGGTTTTAATATTATTTTTTGACAGATAAAAAATTACCCCCACCATGATCAGTAAGAGTAATTCTGGTCTGCCTTAAGGTATTTCATATTACGGTAATTATGAAATTCATTCACTTCTCTTTATTTATCGAGTCTGTCAAGTATTTACGGGAGCTATCCTCACCTTCGATTTTTTCAACAATATTTCTTTTTAAAAAACGAACTAATTTTAAACCTAAACTTGTAGCATTAAATCTGAATATAACATACCAGAGGTTATAACCGTTGATTTCCGCTACAGGCGGATGCTTTCCGCGGGCACGGCTTCAGCCTCCTCGGAAAAAAACCACTTCCTGCGGGGTCTTCAGACTCGTGCTTTTCCCGCAGGAGTCACCGCCTTCCACTCCAATCAACTTTATATGAGCTCTGTATTCACGATTAGTGCATATATTTGTAAGTATTCGTACTTTCTCTTTAAAAGAG
>DATGSG010000124.1:0-17411 GCA_035302925.1 Virgibacillus sp.
GATTCTTGGCGAAATTGTTGGGTATGGAGCGACAACAGATGCCCATCATATTACTTCCCCAGATTTTCAAGGGGCGGCACGTGCGATGCAGCTTGCGATAGAACGCGCAGGTATTGCTCCTACTGAGATCGATTATATTAATGCGCACGGAACGAGTACACCAGATGGTGATACGTCTGAAACGAAGGCGATCAAACATCTTTTCGGGAATCATGCTGATCATTTATTGGTTAGTTCAACGAAGTCAATGACAGGACATCTGTTTGGAGCGGCAGGTGGGGTCGAAGCGATTATCACATTGAAAAGTATGATGGATGGGATTGCTCCACCGACGATCAATTACGAAAGAGTGGATGAACAATGTGACTTAAACTATGTACCAAATGAAGCAGTGGCAATAAACATGAATTATGCGTTATCAAATGGGTTTGGTTTCGGTGGACATAATGCTGTACTCGCGTTTAAAAAGGTAGACTAGATCTATTTTGTTGTTTGCTATCATGAAGTGTGCTCATTATAATAGAAAAAAGAGGAGGAAAATAACATGACGAAGCAATCTGTGATTCATGTAGAAGAAGGAAGGTATGTGATTCATGTTCGTACCCTGCAAGAAGATAAGGATGAACCTTCGGCGATGGCTGGTTATCTCTCTGAATCAGCGATTATAACGAATCTTAATGGTTCCCTTAGCCTGACACTGATGTTAAAAGATCATCAAACAATTACTGGTTTTCAAGTAGAAAATCAGAAAGCAATAGAGAAGCAAGTAAATGATGAAACAAATATGCGCTTTGAAATGTTTGAATTAGATCGTTTGCCCGCTTATTTACCTGTTCGCGTCCAATACGAGGTGGAATATGGGGGGAAGGAAATAAAAGGTGATGAAGCACTTCGACTTTATTTTGATGAGGCAAGTTTAGAAGATGCCGATAAAACAGTAGAATAAGCGTGTTTACCGTGTAAGAACTACGGGTTGAGCGCTTGAAAACCAAGTTAAATGATTGAGGGATTAGGGGATTTAATGCTAATTCCTTTTTTTTTGCTGATTATCCATATTTCACACTAGCTATTTAGAACAAGTATAGTAAAATAAGTGTTAGGATGAAAGCCCTATTTTTATGGAGCTGGATCATGTATGATATCAGATAGACTGGTTCGTTATCATGTATAAGCAATGGAGATAAATGGTAGGAGTATTCCAGTCATGGCAAGATGATCAGCATATCATCAAGATTATACTATATCATAATGAGGTGTCTTATAATGGGAAGAGTAGAGAGACATAAGAAAAAGAAGAAACCAATGAAGTTATGGTTGAAAATACTGTTCATTGTGATTGCAATTATCGTACTTGGGACGACTGCTTACGCTTATTCGATTTATCATAATGCGAAAAAGACAGTAGACGATAAGATGCATGAACAAGTAGGAGCGATTGATATTGGGATTACGAAGAAGAAATTACAATCAAAGGAACCGCTTAATATTCTCCTGCTAGGGGTCGATGCAAAAGAAGGAGAATCAGGTCGGTCAGATGCGATGATGGTATTGACGGTTGATCCAAAAAGCGATCAGATGCAACTCATTAGTATTCCGCGTGATACACGTGTACCCATTGCTGGTAGAGATGGTGAAGATAAAATTAACCATGCCAATGCATTTGGTGGTCACGATATGGCCGTTGCTACAGTGGAGGATTTCCTAGATATCGAGCTCGACTTTTATGTCAGCATTAACATGGACGGTTTTGAAGAATTGGTTGATCAGCTCGACGGGATTACCGTTATGAGTGAAAGAGCCTGGTCCGATGAAAAGTTCAGCTTTAGTGAAGGTCAAATAGAAATGGATGGCCGTGAGACCATGGGCTATGTTCGCATGCGTAAACAAGATCCAGAAGGGGACTTTGGCAGAACGAAACGCCAACGTCAAGTCATTCAGGGGATTGTTGATAAAGGTGCGACCGTCGGTTCTGTCACGAAAATTAATGGATTGATCGACATTCTTGGTGATAATATGGCAACAAATATGGATTTTGATGATATGAAAAATCTCTTAGCTGATTATCGTGATACAAGAAAAAATTTCACCGATTATCAAATGGAAGGTGAAGGCACGAATATTGGTGGGGTGTATTATTTAATCATCAGTGATGAGGAAGTAGCAAAAGTCAAAGGGATGATTGAAGACATCGGATCATAAGAGTAAAGAAATATAGTGAAGCCTACATATCCCTTGAAAGAGGATGTGTAGGCTTTTTTATGGCTTCTTAGGCAAGTACATAGGCTACGGAGAATAAACTGATCATGATGACGAGAAAGAAAGCATCAATGCCACCATATTTCGTTTCATAATAAAAGGTGCGTGCTGAACCAATGTGAAATCGCTTTGCTTCCATGGCAACGGCGACACGCTGAGCACGGCGTATGCTCTGGGCAAATAAGGGGACGGTAAATAGGCGCAAACGATCATACACTCCTTTAATCCCTTTGGAAAATTGTACACCACGTACTTTTAATGCGTTTGACCGGGTTTGTAATTCTTCCATGATGACAGGCATCAGGCTAATGGAAGCGATAAAGCTATACGCATATTTCGGTGGAAACTTGAATTGTTGCATTAGTGCATAAAATAATAAGATCGGACGAGATGTTAATAAAAATGTTAAGCTAAGAAAGCCAAAACAGGCTGTTTTAAATCCTAATAATAAACCATAATAGAAGCTTTCCTCGGAAATTTTAATAATTCCCCAGGACCACCAAATGTTGCTCCCTTTTCCAAACATCATCATCGTGAAACCTGTTGATAAAAAGGAGAGTACAATCGGAATTGAAAGCAGCAACAGTTTTCGCCAAGAATAACCGCTGAAAACATATAATAAGACACCATAGATGATCATTTGATTCAGTAGAAATCCAAAGTTTTGATTCAGAAAGACGACCATAAATAATGCGAAAAATGTAGCAAATTTTATGGCTGGGTTAACACGATAAAGCCAGGTCTTTCTCTGTGGTGTGAACCATTCAAGCATGTTGCTTCACCTTCTGTTCTTCACGTGTAGGGGCTTGTGAAATAACTTGATTAACGAGCACTCCCTTGTCAATCGTCCATACTTCTGTCGCAAAATGCTCCACAATCTGATGATCATGAGTGACCATGATGATTGTTGTTCCTTCTCTACGTAATTGTTCCAACTTTTCTAAGATGCTAAATGTATTCCGAGCATCTTGACCAAATGTTGGTTCATCAAGTAAAAGAATGCGTGGGCCATGAGCAAGGGCTGTAGCCACACTTAAACGGCGTTTTTGCCCTGTGGATAATTGAAAAGGATGGCGTCCTTCATCCATATCGAGGTGAAACATCCGTAATAAATCGGTTACTTGCTGGCGGATTTTCTGCTTTTTAAACCCTAACAGCTGCAAGGAAAAGGCAATTTCATCGAATAAACCGTTTGTGATGAACTGGAGCTCGGGATTTTGAAAGACGAGTGAGAGTTCCTTTGGTGGCAGCTTTTTTTGGTTTTCTACATCACGTGTTTTTCCGTATAATTCGTAATGGCCGGTCGTCCGTAATAAATGCATGATCGATAAGAGGAAGGTACTTTTACCTGCTCCATTATCACCGATCACAGTAAGCCAACTCCCTTGATGGATGGCTGCTTTGGGCACTTCGACTTTTACTTCTTTTCCGTGATATCCTTTAAAGTTTTCAAGCTGAAGGAGTGCTTCTCGTTGTGTGTGATCTGTTGCCTGTGCCCTTTCAGAAATAATCGCTTGGAAAGAAGGTGAATCGACATAATCATCCCATACTTCTGGATACCAAATCCCGTACTGTTTGATCGCCTGTTGATGGAGGGTAAAAATGGTTGTTGGGGGTCCGTCTGCAATGATGTCACCTACTTGATTGAATAATACAACCCGGTCTACCCAATCCGCTATTTGGTCAATTTTATGCTCGACAATGATGACGGTTTTGTCTGTTGCTACTTGACGGACAGCATCCCAAATTTTCACAGTACCTTCCGGATCAAGCAAAGCAGAAGGCTCATCTAAGAAGAGCACTTCTGGTTCAAGCAAAAGAACGGAAGCCAGTGCGAGACGTTGCTTCATCCCTTGTGATAAACGTTCGATTAATGAATGTAATTCCAGGGAACCGAGGCCAACACAGTTAAGCACATCTCTCATAAGCGGCTCCATATCTTGCCGGGGAACTTGCAAATTCTCAAGTACAAAAGCAAGTTCTTCATCAATATAGGGCATGCAGAACTGCGTATCTGGATCTTGAAAGACATACCCCCATGAATCTGGTAGTTGAATGGCATCATGGGAAAGGGGCACTTCAAATGAATCGGGAATTATTCCACTCATCACTTGTAATAAGGTTGATTTTCCACATCCGCTCGGCCCAAGCAATAAGACTTTTTCTCCTGGTGACACAGAGAATGATATGTCTTTAAAGACGAGTGAATTTTCTCCAGGGAATTTCAAACGTAAGTTGCTAACTTCCATTCTGTATTGTTGTTCTGTCATGGTTTACACCCTTTATTATTTTGTTTGTAATAAATCATATTCTTCCGCATCTACGGGCCGAATTTGGTTCGTTACACCGGTTTTTTCTAAGGCACGGACAATATAGTAAGCGAATAATCCAGTGAAGATAAAGGCACTCACAACACGTAAGCCATACTTGACGAATAATGCCCATAGTTCTAGATTCGCATAACCATAAACTAAATCCAATAATAAGCTGGCGAAACAAGAGGCGATCCCAGCTAATCCGGCAACAGCGATGCCAAACCGTTTGTAGCGGAAGGAAGCAAATAATAATTCTGCGGCTAAACCTTGGCAAAATCCATAGACAAGCACACCAAATCCATGACCAATAAAGGCGGATAAAGCTGCCGCTGCAATGCTTGATAGTAAAGCAACACCTGGTTTACGTATTAATAAGAAGGCAAAGGGAGCGACCATAAACCACATCCCGTATAATAATTGACGGGCAACAGGAAGGATTGGCTTCACAACCGTATAAAAGTCATCCCAAAACTTCATCGTAATGCCGAAGACAACGCCAATCATAATCGTAATGAGTACATCTGAAAATGTTAATTTTTTCATGTTCTATTCCTCCATGTAATTTAGTTTTTGCACAACAAAAAAATCGCCTAATGCACAGGCGACGGAGTTGGGTTCTCTATGTACACTCTCTACGCTGGCATTATCCAGATCAGATTAACGGTTAGCAGATGGATTCGATCTGCAGTCTCAGCTTGATTTTCCTCAAGCACCCGTGCGAACAATTTATGTAGTTAACGACAGTCTATCCTACCATATCAAAATATGCAACTCAGATTTTAACTATTGGGACAATTTTGATCGTCCATAGACGGGGTAGACCAGTTGCTGGCGGATGAATTTCCGTACAAAGCAAATGATTGTATGGGTACCAAATTTTCTCGTATACTATATAAGATGAAGAAGTAGGCGACGGAATTTTCGTCAAGCAATAATGTAAGATTTACTTGGATAAAAGAAAGGCTTGATATCGATGTCAAAAGATCAATGGGATCGCAGTTTTTCTGCGGATGAATTTGTTTATGGGGAGAGCGAAAATATATTTATTCATAATATGAGCCCGTTTATTCCTGCTCAATCAATTGTTGGTTGTTTTGCAGAAGGCGAAGGACGGAACGCTGTCTTTTTGGCAAAAGAAGGGCATGATGTTACGGCTTATGATCAATCGAGTGTTGGTTTAGAGAAGGCGGAAGAATTAGCATATAAACATAATGTGAATATTGAGACCGTTGCTATGGACTTAACGAAAGAGCACGTATCGAATAATCAATATGATGCTGCTATTATGGTTTTTGGACATGTTCCAAAGCAAGACCAGCCGTTTTTTATGGAAAATATAATTGATTCTGTAAAACCAGGGGGACATGTCCTATTTGAGGTTTATTCAGAAGCCCAGTTGGATTATCAAACAGGTGGTCCACCTTCTGTTGACTTGTTATATCATCCAGAAACCGTATTATCTTGGGTGAATCAATATAAATGTCTTCATTTTTATTATGGTGAAGCGGAGCGACATGAGGGCAAAAGACATCATGGGCGTTGTCATGTTATTCAAGTCGTGATCAAGAAGTAATCGTTTCCGTCATGATGGAAATAGATGTAGAAAATTCCTCTTCTTATTGAAGGGGGGTTGTTTATGATCTTGATGATCGATCAACATAAATGAAGTACGGATATCATGCGGAAACAGCTTGATGTCCTGTCCTACTTGCAATGTAAGCGTATACGCATTAATTTAATTGTGTTACAATATTATTATAAGGAGATTATTTCCATTTTTAAAAACAACAGGAGGTACGATCATATGGGGGCAAAGTGGATTAAGATTTCTGTACTTTATTTGATCTTAGGGATTTCCTTTGGATTATTTATGCATGCTACGGTTGAGCTTCAATGGGCGGCAACACATGGGCATATTAATGTTGTCGGATGGTTAACGACTGGACTTATGGGGGTTATTTATGCCGTTTATCCAAATGCAGGAAACAGTGGTTTAGGGAAACTTCATTTTTGGTCTTATAATATAGGGTTGCCATTCTTATTACTTGGGATGACGGCGATTTATTTATCACCACCAGCTTGGCTTCTAGAGTTACTTGTTGTCGGTGGTGGAGGACTCGTTACACTTGGTGTGCTGGCATTTATCATTAACATCTTTAGAAATGTGCGTCATGTAGAAAGCTAAATTAGCCTAAACAAGATGAAAATAATCTCCTTGAATTAGCCTCGTGTTTATTATGCTTATTTTTCGCTGTGATGAAGGGAGGGAGGTTAATATTTTACAGTATAGTCCTTATACAAATGCTTACATTATGTTACCATCAAATCACGACAAGATTTGATTTATTTCCTTTTAATGGTGCGCGGCATTATGTGGTGAAAGAGCGTAGAATAGAGGCATTGGTGAATGGGATCATCATGGGTATAGCGATTGTTTTATCGATTACACAGATTCCCCTATGGATTGGAATAAGTGGAGTAATCTGGACATTAATCATGGTAGGGGCAGTCTTAAACTGGTGGATTCCTTATCTAACGGGGCGTGAAGTCTATCAGATGTCGAGCACCGAAACATGGGGACAGATGTATGAAAGAATCTTCGCAAACACGATGCAAATATTGCCTGCCATTCGAAATTACCCGCGCCCTAATCTGGAGCATGTGATTCTTCATGTGCTCATTATAAGTTCTGTTATTTCCTTGTGGGTCTATCGATTCGCTTTCTAGTATTTATAAAAGTCAGGGCGAAGTATAGAGAAGATCGCAAGGTACATAGAATCAAGCACTAAGAATGATTGTTTTCATAAAAGAAAGGAATGGATTCATGAATCGTTTGGCGTGGATAGGGATGCTGGGAATTATCATTTTTACTCTTATCCCTTTTCTAAAAAGGGATAATCGAACAGAAAAGGCAATTAAACAGGCGATCATGACGATAACGATTGTGCTTGGGATCATTGTAGCGGTGTTGGTTTTTGGCGTCAGTTACGTAACTGCTTTCCTCATTGGTTTTCTTTTATTGATTGTCTTCGATAAAAAGACGTATACGAAGAAAGGATTATTGATATATGGCTCGATTATATTGGTTCTAGGAATTGCTAGTTATGCGGTATTTCGTGACAATCCCGAATATGTTTTGAACCATGTGCAAGAAAATCCTGACTCTACATCCTTTTATCTGGCAGAGAATGGGGAGGAATTGATTACCTATGAGGCGGATGTCGTGCGCCCGCTAGCGAGCACCGTTAAAATGCTAATCGCGGTGGAGTATGCGATGCAAATTGATGAAGGCTCACTCGACAAAGATAGTTCGGTATCGCTAGATGATGTCAATCGTTATTATTTTAAAAACACGGATGGCCATGCACATGAAGACTGGCTGAGCATCTTGGAAAGCGAAGGTGAGATTAAAAATAATGAAGTAGCCCTACATGATGTTGTCAAAGGGATGGTGACGTATAGTTCCAATGCCAACACGGATTACCTCATCGATTTGCTTGGCATTGATGCAATCAATGAACGAGCGGAAACATTAGGACTGACACAGCATGAGGACGTTTATCCAATTGTTAGTGCGCTGTTAATCCCTACGTATATAGAAAGTGCATCAGAGGATGAGAAGCAATTAATCAAGGAGATCGAAGCGCTATCCATGGATGAATATCGTTCCTTAGCGATCGGGTTGAGTAAAGAAATGAAAGTGGGAACGATCAAAATCGAAGAGGAAACATCTGATTCTTCCCTGGCTGTACAAAGAGTGTGGTCGGATCGCTTAATCGGTGCGTCTGCTTCTGATTATGGCACATTATTGGCCGTTATTTCGAATGATGAACTTTCGGAGACGGCCGCTGAAACGGTTAGGGATGTGCTTGAGTGGCCATTGCGCTTTCATGAGGAAAAGCAAGAACGCTTTGCCCACTTTGGAGCAAAGGGTGGATCGACGGCATTCGTGCTGAACAATGCTCTATATGCGGAAGATCATGATGGAAACCAAATTGAAATGGTCCTTTTGACAGATGACTTGAATTTTTGGAACAGTATGCTCCTGAGACAAAATATGAATTCATTTGAAACGAAATTACTGGAAAATGAAGCATATCGCCAAAAGGTCCAGGAAGAATTCATAGATTTATAAAATTTAATGTCCATTGTTGCTGAAAAGGGGCGCATGTCCCAGACAAGATTCGAATATTCTTTGACAGGAAGTGTAACAGACTGTCTAATGAATGAATTTCATGATTACCAAAATCAGCAACATTGATACAGGTGTTGCACTAAATGAGTATTATGAAGTTCATTAAATGTATAATATAAATCTATTCACATGGCCAATATCTATCTAGCAAATAGGACTGACAGATGTGGACAATATGTGATAAAATAGGCTTATATTAACTATTTTTTCCATCAAGGGGTGTTTTCATTTGAAAATTAAACCGTCTCATAAAATGTCGATATTTTCACCTGCAATTTTTGGTGAATTAAAAGCGGCAGCAGCTGTGAAGAAAGAAGCTGGTGCTGAGATTATTGATTTAAGTTTAGGAAGTCCTGATTTACCACCCGATGAAAAAGTCAGACAAGCTTTATCCGAACAGAGTAGTTTAGCACATATGTATGGCTATACACTTGGGGGAATCGATCGTTTTAATCAAGCGGTTGTTAATTACTATGATCGGCGTTCACAGGTTACGCTTGATCCACAGACTGAAGTATTGCAAACGATGGGGTCTCAAGAAGGGCTTGTTCATTTACCATTGGCATTTTGTAATGAAGGGGATATCGTCTTGACGACGAATCCGGGCTATGTTGCTTATGAAGCGGGTATCAAATTAGCTGGAGCAGAACCTTATGGGATGCCATTACTTGCAGAAAATGGCTTTTTACCCGACTTATCAGCGGTTCCAGCGGCAGTTGCGGAACGGGCGAAATTACTCATTTTAAATTTGCCAGGGAATCCAGTTCCAGCGATTCCGAGTGAAGCATTCTTTGAGGAAGTTGTCGCCTTTGCGAAAAAATACAATGTGCTCGTCTTGCATGATGCAGCTTATTCGGAGTATTATTTTACTGGTGATGCTCCATTGAGCTTTCTCTCTACGCCGGGAGCGATGGATGTAGGGATGGAGATTAATTCATTGTCAAAGAGCTTTAGTTTGGCAGGAGCACGAATTGCTTATTTTGTAGGGAATGCAGATGCCATTCGGATTATGAAGCAGTTGAAGTCGAACTTGGATTATGGAACATTTGAGCCGATTCAAGCTGCTGCAGTTGTTGCGCTTGATCATGCAGAAGAAATTACGGACCGATTACGTGAGACATTTTCTAAGCGGCATCAAGTATTAATGCAGGGATTAGCTGATCTGGGCTGGGAAGCAACACCATCAAGTGGTGGAATGTTTGTCTGGGCAAAATATCCGTTTTCGATCGATGATAAGGAATTCGTGTTTAAAGTGATCGAACAAGTTGGTGTTGTGCTTGTTCCTGGAAGTATTTTCGGATCGGAAGGGGTCGGGTATGTTCGAATGGCTCTTGTGCAAGCTCCAGAAGTGCTACAAGCCGCTATTACTCAATTAAAAAAGTTGGTTATTGAATGAATTCCATAGTTGCCAAAATCAGCAACATCGATACGGTGTTGCACTAAATCGGTATTATGAAATTCATTATATTGAATAAAAGCTTGAAGCATCATTTATGTTGCGAAGATATCTTGTTTGATTATATGATTGGCAAGTACCAAATGAATGGTACTTGCCATATGGTCATGGTGATTTAATTGATATGTGAAGTTAATTCATGAGGGATAGAAAGTCAGGTTGTGGATTTAACAGGAACAACATTTCTATACCACTTAGTTTCGGTAATCGTTCAATCATTTCATCGAGCTCAGCACGTGTATCGATTTGAAAGGTGGCTAACTCTTGCACGAATTGATAATGCTCTTTATCTGTAGAGAGTTCTAGTTGATGAATGTGCAAGGTGTATTTGCCCTGGATGAATTCGGATAAAACGCTCGCGGCTACTTGATCACTAACGGGTGTAAGCATGATTAACTCAATCTGCATCGAGTCTAAAACACCTTCTGTATCCTCCGTACCTTCTGGAAAGGAAAATACTTGATCGCCCATTTAATCTCCTCCTTCTCATATTCAGTAGCTATTCCGAGTTCCGAGGCGCGTTCATGTGAATGCGTGTTATATTCGGAATAACTTATCTCTATTATAAGCCTTAAGTGTCGGTAATTCAATCCTTTTTCCAAATTTTCTGTCAATAAGGACTCCCTATCGTCTGATCGCTAATGTAAGCGAGCGAGGGATCATAATTAATATAAGATTGGATTGATGTACATGTCATATAGAAAACAAATCAAAAGGCTCCTTGCCTTGTCAGGCGTTCTGATTTGGATGTTCTTTATATTCTATCTATCCCATCAACCAGCTACCGTGTCAAGTGAGTTGAGTTCTGGAATGACGGAAAAGATTTTATATACAATCGATTCGACTGCACCATTTCTTGATTTTGCGGAGTTTGATTTACATTCTTTCATTCGCAAAGCAGCTCATTTTTGCGCCTATTTTGTACTCGGTTGTTTATTATTGAATGTGTTTAGGCAATATGATTGGTCTAGTAGGAGGATTTTTGGACTGGCATTAGGGGTAAGTGTCGCATTTGCTATCTCAGATGAATATCATCAGTTATTTATTCCAGGAAGAAGTGGAGAAGTAAAAGATATTCTCATCGATAGTGTGGGAGCGCTTGTAGGCATTAGTTTCTTTCTGTATCTTGTAAAAAGACGGTCAAAAAGGTGATATCTCACATGGTTTTGCAGAATCGAGTTGATTTTTGTCAGTTGGCGTGCTGTGTTCAGCGCATGAGGCGGGATCTTCAGCGCACGGGGCGGGAACTTCAGCGCGAACCTCACTTTCTTCAGCGCCAACTCCATTTTTTTCAGCGTTGGCGCCTGCTTCAAATATACCTATGCATGTTTAATAGCTTTTAACTCATGATTGATGGGAAGGGGCGTAATGGATTGAGCAAGAATAACATTTCTAATCCACTAATATTAGGAAGTCTTTCGATCAGTTCATCAGCTTCTTCTCTTGTTTTCAGATTGAAGGCGACGAGTTCTTGAACAAAATTGTATTGGGTCTCATCGGTTGATAGAACGAGCTGATAGACACGTAAGATATGTTCTGATTTGATGAATTCCGATAGAACAATAATCCCAAGTTTTTTATTTTCCGGTGTAAAGATAGCTGATTCGATTGTCATGCGATCTAATATGCCGACTGGAAAAGCAATCATTTGTTCTGTCACGTATTATCCCTCCATACTATTTTATAAGGCTTATCATAAAATGACATGTTGTTCATTGATTCGCTAAAAGGTGGATCGAAAAGGATCCTATTAACAAGTAATGGTAATGGTTATTCGCAAATAGTGCAAGCGCTATCATTGTATTTGTTGCCCATTTTGAAATTAAAGGGAGTAAATGATTGGTGATCAATTCGGTCACCACCGTATGGATAGGCATCATAAAAATGTTGTAAATATTATTCTTTATTCACCCATATTTTGCTTGCTTTCCTTTCCGGTTTGTTTTTATAAATGCGTTCATTTTTATGGGAATCGGGAATGAGTAACGCATAATTTGAATAGACATCCTATATCAGTATCGAGAGATCTTGATGCTTTTGAATTATAAAAATAGGAGGGGAAGTATGTCAAATCATGATATGTTGAAACAAGTGACTGGTGAACAGAAAATTGATTCGCTTGATTTTCGTTTTGGTGCATTTGGAGCGGCTGTCCCGTTGGTGTTTTTTGTTATCTGGGCCATTTCCATTAGTGTGCTGCAGCTATCTACGGAAATTGCGCTTGTATTAGGGGCGGTTATTGGAATTACGCTTGGGTTATTGCTAAGCAAAAGTAAGTGGGCGGATTATGCGCAAGGCTTATTTGATGGATTGGCGCAACCAGTGGGTGTTATTGCTATGGTTGCTTGGTTTTATGCCGGGATGTTTGCGCAAATTTTACAAGTCGGTGGGCTTGTGGAAGGGCTTGTTTGGATTGGTTCTGTGACGGGATTTGAAGGGGGAATGTTCGTTGCTCTTACCTTTGTCTTAGCCTCGACTTTTTCAACGGCAGTTGGGACGGGCTATGGGACAACGGTGGCTTTTTGTACGTTAATGTTCCCGGCAGGAGTTGCGGTTGGTGCCGATCCAACAATGCTTTTTGCGGCTATTTTGGCGGGAGCTGTGTTTGGTGATAATTTAGCGCCGGTATCTGATACAACCATTGTCTCGGCAACGACGCAAGATGCGGATGTCCCAGGCGTAGTACGAACACGATTTAAATATTCAATTGTTGCGGCAATTCCGACGCTTATTTTATTTGCTGTTTTCGGTGGGGCGGCTGAAAACATACAGGCGAATGAAGCAGCGATTTCGGCAATGGTTGATTCAACAAATCCAAATGGGCTTGTCATGTTAATTCCTTTTATTTTAGTTTTGATCCTTGCATTAACCGGTCAACATTTAATTACGTCATTGACCTGGGGGATTCTGTCTGCCGTTCCGCTCATCATTGTGCTGAATCTAGGGAAGTTCAGCGACATTATTCACTTTGATCCAGCTACAGATCGTGTCATTCAAGGGGCGTTGATTGATGGGATTGAAGGGTATATTTATATGGCAATTCTGATCTTGCTAATTGTTGCTGCGGCACATTTACTCCGTTTAGGGGGGACAATGTCAGCTATTACAATTGTCCTTGTAAAGTGGATTAAACATTCGGTCAGGCGAGCTGAGGTCGCCATTTGGGCAATTGTTGCACTTTTGAATAGTGCCATTACGATCAATACAGCTGCCGAAATTGCTGCGGCTCCTTTTGTGAAAGAGTTAGGTGAAAAGTATAAGATTCACCGTTATCGGCGGGCAAATATGCTTGATGCGGTGACTTCATCACTCGGCTATATTTTTCCATGGGGAGCTGCTGTTTTACTTGGCTGGGCAACCATAAAAAATATGGCGGAGACGTATACATGGTTACCAATTGTGGAACCGACGGCTGTATTCCCGTATGTTTTTCAAGGGTGGTTCCTCGTTATCGTCATGCTGATCGCTGCGTTAACAGGTTGGGGCTTGCGTTATGAAGGAAAAAATGGCGAAGAGTTAAAAGCGCCACCAAAAGATGAATAAATTGTTGGCTGAAATACTGGAAAGGTCTTCTCATTTATGGGAGGGCCTTTTTTAAAAAAGATTTGAAGTAAATCGCATGATTGAAATAATAGTGCGACTATTTACTATATTCTGCTTTAGCGGTAGAATAGAAGATATATGAAGAAGAAAGATAAAGGAGGCTATGGATTGGCGGGATCTACAACTAAAAAGGAGATGAGGAAAAGTGAATAGTATTCTAGTCGCAGTGCTAGGAATTATTTCTTTAGCATTAGGGTATCGGTTTTATTCTAAATTTCTTGCGGAGCGGATTTTTCGTTTAGATCCTGATTATGTTACGCCAGCACATCGTTATCAAGATGGGGTTGATTTTGTACCGACAAATAAATTCGTCTTATGGGGGCATCATTTCACTTCAGTTGCTGGTGCGGCTCCTATTTTGGGTCCGGCGATTGCGGTTTATTGGGGTTGGTTACCAGCGTTTTTGTGGGTTATTTTAGGAACGATATTTGCTGCGGGGATACATGACTTCGGTACGCTTGTATTATCGGTCCGTCATAAGGGACAATCAATTGGTACAATGGCCCATCGATTAATTGGTCAACGCGCAAAAATACTGTTTTTATTTATTATTTTAATTTTAGTCTTAATGGTCAATGCGGTTTTCGCTTGGGTTATTGCTAATTTATTTATTACATTTCCATCGAGTGTTGTCCCGGTGTTTATCCAAATACCTTTAGCCATTTGGATTGGTCATGCCGTGTATAAGCGCCAGAAGAAGATGCTCATTCCTTCACTGATTGCCTTAGCCATCATGTATGGAGTCGCCATCCTTTCTAGTAAAGTAGGTTTCTTACAAATTGACTTGGTGCAGTATATGGGGGGAGAAGGGGGTTCTGGTTTATTTGGTCTTGGTTCTGTGTCAACAGCCTTCTTTATTTGGATCATTATTTTAATGATCTATGTTTATATTGCATCGGTATTACCGGTTTGGAAATTACTCCAACCGCGTGATTTTATTAATTCACATCAGCTTGTCGTTGGTTTAGGTATTTTATATGCTGGGTTATTGTTTACGAATCCAACGATTACAGCACCAGTAACGAATATTACACCAGATGTTTCTTGGTTTCCTTTGTTGTTCATCACGATTGCTTGTGGAGCGATTTCCGGATTTCATGGGCTTGTTTCCTCGGGAACGACATCGAAACAGTTGAACAATGAAACAGATGCGCGTTTTGTCGGATACTTAGGAGCGACAGGTGAGGGAATCCTTGCATTGATTTCTATCATTGCGGTTGTCACTTTATTTCCAACGAAAGCGGACTTCTTAGCGACGTACAGTAGTTTTGCTGAAGCGAGTAGTTCGGGATTGGGTGTCTTTGTTGAAGGGGCTAGCCAGTTGGCACAAGGATTGATGATCCCAGGAGATGTCGCAACGACGATTGTGTCAATTATTATCGTTAGTTTTGCAGCGACAACATTAGATTCAGCAGTCCGGTTAATGCGTTATATCATTGCTGAATTAGGTGTTGAATATAAGTTGCCAGCAATTGAGAAAAAACATGTCGCTACATCGATTGCTGTTATATCAAGTGCTGCACTTGTACTCTTACCTGAAGGACCACAAGGATTCGGGTCGGGTGGATACTTATTGTGGCCATTATTTGGTACGGCGAATCAGCTTTTAGCGGGCATCAGTTTATTATTAATAGCGGTTTGGCTGAGACGATTAGGCAGAAATTATTGGGTTGCTTTAATTCCGATGATCTTCGTTATGTTTATGACCTTATGGGCGATGTTCCAGCAAGTATTTTTTGAATGGTCATTCATAGGCTCAGATTCGAATATGTTACTGTTTGTGCTTGGCGCCATTATCTTTGTGTTCGCCATCTGGATCTCGATTACAGCGGCAAGTGTACTTGTGAAAGAAGAGAATATGCCGATTGATGATTGATAAGCAAGTACGTGTTTCCCTGTCCTTATGGGATAGGGAATATGTGTTGGATCGATTGGCTGTGGGAGGTGGCCTATATGTTTGAGAAATTAAAATCACTCATCCGGTTTTATGAGGAAGTATTAGAGATGCCTCACCGGCAGGAGATTGCACGCGAACTTCGTGATGAGGATGATTTATTTTTATTATTACTGTATTCGGAGATGATTGGTATCCCCAATCCGGTTTACTATTACACATTAGAGTTGTATCCCTATATGTTAGAAGATTTTCATGATTGGCATTTACGAATGGGGATGGAGAAGTCGCCTTTATCCGGCTTTCGTTGTTGCTAGTATTAAGGGATGTTCAGCATGAATAAAGGAGTTTTAAAGTGAAGAATAAATTAACCAATAAAATCTTGTTTGTCGGGGGAAAAGGGGGTGTCGGGAAATCGACATCAGCCGCAGCGCTTGCGTGGAAATTATCGCAAGCAGGTGAAAAGACACTTCTTATCTCTACAGATCCAGCACATAATCTAGGGCACATCTTTAATCAACCGATAGGCGGGAAAATTACGAATGTGGAAGAATGTTTATTTGCGCTCGAAATCGATCCTGAACGGGAAACAACAAACTATATGAACGGTGTAAAAGAAAATATGCAAGGGATTGTGCAACCGCAAATGATGGAAGAAGTCAATCGGCAGTTGGATACGGCAAGAGCTTCCCCTGGTGCTGATGAAGCGGCTTTGTTTGATAGGCTCATTTCGGTTATTTTAGAAGAAAGTTCGAACTTCGATAAAATTGTCTTTGATACAGCGCCAACTGGCCATACGATCCGGCTATTAACCTTACCAGAATTAATGGGGGTTTGGATTAAAGGGTTATTGGAAAAACGACAGAAAACACAAAAGAATTATGCCCAATTATTAAATGATGGAGATCCGGTTGATGATCCGATTTATGATGTGTTACGGGAGCGACAGCAGCGTTTTTCTGATGTACGAAAGATTCTACTTGATCCGAAACAGACGGGGTTTATTTTCGTATTGAATCCAGAACGATTGCCGATTTTAGAAACGGAAAAAGCGCTCGGCATGCTAGCGAAATATGATTTACATGTCGAAACGATCTTAGTTAATAAAGTATTGCCAGATGATGTTGATGGGGACTTCTTTTTAAAAAGGCGTGAACATGAACAACAATATGTGAAGCAGATCGAAAAAGTGTTTCAAAAACAGCACCGGATCTATATTCCATTATTTTCTCGTGATATACTAAATAGACAAAAATTAGAAGAATTCAGTCATTATTTCTAGAAGGAGAGATACGATATGAAAGCATTTGTTTTTGAAAAGGGGAACATCATGTTGAAGGAGATGCCAGATCCGGTAGCAGGTGATGAGGAGGTCGTTGTTCGCCTTCAGACAGCAGGGTTGAATCGTCGGGATTTAGCCATTCCAAAACGATTGGGTGCTGATCAAGCTGCGATTATTTTAGGTTCGGATGGTGCCGGTGTCATTGAATCGGTTGGGAATGACGTGTCAACCGTAAAGATGGGGGACGAGGTGATCGTGAACCCTTCCTTACGATGGGAAAAAAATAGTGATGCCCCGCCAGCTAGTTTTGATATTTTGGGCATGCCTGATCATGGAACACTTGCGGAAAAGATCGTCATTTCAGCCGAACAGGTGGAGAAGAAACCGGCGACGTTAACATGGGAAGAGGC
>DATGSG010000125.1:0-18697 GCA_035302925.1 Virgibacillus sp.
TATATATCTAATGAATTTCATTAATCTTAATGAATTTCATAATACCGGTTTAGTGCCACACCGATACAACATATAGTTTCGTCGAACCGTTCTTAACTACATACTGTATCGATGTTGCTGGTTTTGGTAATTATGAATTTCATTCATCTATGTGCTTTTTTAAAAAAAATAAAGAAAAGAAGGGAGTTGGGACCATGAATGAACAGCAACGTAAGGAAAAGTTGCACATTCAACAAAAGGATTCCCCGGATAAAACAGTAACTCATGAGAAACCTTTATATGAGAAAACGAGCGCTGATTTTGCAAAATACTTTGAAACGACATATGAACCACCAAATATTAATAAAGCACGGAAGCGTGGCCGTGATGAAATAGAAGTTCACTATGACTTTGATATAGCAGAGGATATGAGGAATATTGGTCAAGATAAAAAGTTCCTAATCCGTACATATGGTTGTCAAATGAATGATCATGACACAGAAGTGATGGCTGGGATTTTAACTGAAATGGGTTATGAATCAACAGATGACACGAATGATGCAGATATTATTTTATTAAATACGTGTGCCATCCGGGAAAATGCGGCGAATAAAGTGTTTGGTGAAATTGGACATCTTAAACCTCTTAAACTAGAAAAGCCAGACTTAATACTAGGAGTTTGTGGCTGTATGTCGCAGCAAGAGGATGTAGTGAATCGAATTATGAAGAAACACCAGCATGTTGACCTCATTTTTGGGACACATAATATCCACCGACTTCCTGAATTGATTAAAGAATCTTTCTTTAGTAAAGAAAAAGTGGTTGAGGTTTGGTCTAAAGAAGGCGATATTATTGAAAACCTACCAAAGGTTCGCCATGGCAAAATTAAAGCGTGGGTCAATATCATGTATGGCTGTGATAAATTTTGTACATATTGTATTGTTCCGATGACACGCGGTAAAGAACGGAGTCGGTTGCCCCAGGATATCATTCAAGAAGTTCGCCATTTAGCAGCGAATGGATACCAAGAAATTACGTTATTAGGACAAAATGTGAATGCGTATGGTAAGGATTTCGAAGATGAATCTTATCGCTTTGGTCATTTAATGGATGATCTTCATAAGATTGATATTCCGCGTGTTCGTTTTACAACGTCACACCCAAGGGATTTTGATGACTATTTGATCGAGGTCCTCGCACAAGGTGGAAATTTATTAGATCATATCCATTTGCCAGTACAATCTGGTAGCAGTGAGATATTAAGACGGATGAACCGTAAATATACACGGGAGTCCTATCTAGAACTCGTTCAAAAAATCCGACAGGCGATTCCAAATGCAACGTTAACAACAGATATTATTGTTGGTTTTCCAAACGAAACGGATGAGCAATTTGAAGAGACCATGACACTGGTTAAAGAAGTCGGGTTTGAAGCCGCTTATACATTTATCTATTCACCTAGAGAAGGAACACCTGCAGCCGCTAGAAAAGATGATGTTCCAATGGAAGTGAAGAAGGAGCGTCTTCAGCGCCTCAATGAGCTCGTGAATAGCCAAGCATCAGAATCGATGTCAGCATATCAAGATGAAGTCGTGAAGGTGCTTGTGGAGGGTGAGAGTAAGAAGGACCCGGATGTGTTGGCAGGATATACAGAAAAGAATAAAGTGGTTAATTTTAAAGGGCCAAAATCAACGATTGGGAAAATTATTGATGTTAAAATTACTGAAACAAGAACATGGTCATTAAATGGCGTTATGGTTGAAACTAAAGTAGGGGTGAATGAGTAATGGCAGAATTTACACGAAAGCAAGTTTTGGATGAAGCTAAAAAGTTAGCCAATATGCTTTCAAACATTGAAGAAATTGATCGATTTAAAGAAGTAGAAGTGAAAATTAATAATAATAAAAAGGTACAAGATTTGATTTCACGGATTAAAATATTGCAAAAACAAGCCGTAAACTTACAAGCTTATGAAAAAGCGGCAGCCTTAAAGAAGGTTGAAGAAGAAATTGATCGTTTACAAGCGGAGATCGATGACATTCCAGTTGTACAGGAGTTTAAGGAAATCCAAGTTATTGTGAATGATGTTTTACAATTAGTAACCGGAACAATTGCTCGAGAAGTAACGAATAGCGTAATCGAAGCAACAGGTGGCAATGTTTTGGAAGGTACGACTGGTAAAGAGTTACAATCAGAGTAAACCAATAATAAAAAGTTCTTCATCATCCATTAAACGATGTGAAGAGCTTTTTTTAATGATTATTTTCTACTCATGAAGCCTCCTCATCTATTCTAATGAATTTCATAATACCGGTTTAGTGCAACACCGTTACAACATATAGTTTCGTCGAACCGTCCTGAACTACATATTGTATCGATGTAGCTAATTTTGGTAATTATGAAATTCATTCTAATATTCATTTAAATAATGACTATGCACCATAGGTGTTTGTCTTGCATAAAATGACTATGAGAAAAGAGGAGGTATATTTAATTATGAGTTTTCATGAAAAAGACTATAGAGAAATTATTACAAAGGCAGTGATCGGTAAAGGTCGCAAGTTCACGAAAGAGAACCATTCCATATCACCTTCACATAGACCGTCAAGCATACTCGGTTGCTGGGTCATCAACCATTTATATAATGCGAAAAAGAAGTCAGAGGATACGGTAGAGGTAAATGGAAGTTATGACATTAATATTTGGTATTCGTACAACGACAATACTAAAACGGAAGTTGTTACAGAGCGGGTGACATACTGTGATAAAATCCCTCTCTCGGTAAGAGATAAAAACTGCATTAACGACGACTTTGATGTCATTGCCAAGGTGATACAGCAACCAAACTGTTTAGAATGTAAAATTGCTAAAAAAGGGCATGATATCGTAGTTGAAATCGAAAGAGAGTTTGTTGTCAAAGTGATCGGAGAAACAAAGGTATATGTTAAAGTGGATCCAACGCACCATGAACACGGTCATGACGATGATTGGGACTATGAGGTAACAGATGAGGAATTAAGTAATATCGAACCACATTATCACGATCACAAGCGAAAAGATTAATGGGGGTTACGAGAGGGTTTTCTCTCGTAACTTTTTTGTTCGTTTGCGTTTTGTCTGAGAACAAATCGCGTGACAAAGAAGTATGGCCATCTATTCCCCTTTTAATCGGTATCAACAATCGCCAATGATCGACCTGATGTGCTATAATTAGAACAGTATATTCGGTTTTTGGAGGTTGAAAGATGTCAAAACATACACCAATGATGAAACAATATTTGCGTATTAAAGCGGACCATACGGATGCTTTTTTATTTTTCCGCTTAGGTGATTTTTATGAAATGTTTTATGAAGATGCAATCCATGCTGCTCGTGAATTAGAAATTACACTGACACAACGTGATCCAGGTCAGAAAGAACCGATACCAATGTGTGGTGTGCCACATCACGCAGCTGAAAACTACATAAAAACGTTAGTTGGAAGAGGATATAAAGTAGCAGTCTGTGAACAAGTAGAAGATCCAAAAGATGCTGTTGGGGTTGTGAAGCGAGAAGTAGTACAAGTTATTACACCTGGAACAGTCATGGAAAGTACGATGTTGAATGAAAATGAAAGTAATTACATCGCTAGCTTATCTCACTTTGACGATGGGACATATGTCGTTGTATATAATGATTTATCGACTGGGGAAAATAAGTTGGCACTGATTACAACTGGTTGGGAAGCCGTAATTCATGAATTCTTTAATCAATCAATTAAAGAAATCGTCATTTCATCGACATTGCCAAAAGAATTGCAAGACCATTTGCAAGAACGCTTACAAGTGACTTTATCATATCAGGATCAGGTGGATTTCAGTGCGGAATACCGGGGTCTTTGCGATCATATTAATGATGAGCGGCTCCTAGAAGCTTTTAGTCGTTTGTTAAATTATATCCAACGGACACAGAAGCGGTCACTAGACCATTTACAACCCGCAGAACTGATTGAGCTAAAAGACTACTTATCACTTGATATGTATTCAAAACGAAATCTTGAACTAACTGAGACGATTATGAAGAAAAATAAATATGGTAGTCTCTTGTGGGTACTGGATAAAACAGTGACAGCAATGGGAGCAAGAACATTGAAAAGATGGGTAGAACGCCCCTTATTACATCCCGAACAAATCGAACGAAGACTAGAAATTGTCGATGGTTTCTATAAAGGATTTATGGAAAGGGATGCGATTAGGGAGACACTAAAGTCTGTCTATGATTTGGAACGACTTGCTGGACGGATTGCATTTGGAAACGTAAATGCCCGTGATCTCATCCAATTAAAACAATCATTGGAAAAAATTCCTGAACTCAAACTAGGTTTAAAACAATTAAAACATCCACTCATCCAACAATTAGATGATGAACTCATTTATCCTGAAGATTTAGTAGAATTGCTATCTTCTAGTCTAATTGATGATCCGCCAGTATCGATTAAAGATGGTTCAATCATTAAAGATGGATATCATGAAAAACTCGATACCTATCGTGATGCAACAAGAAATGGGAAGAAGTGGATTGCTGAACTTGAGCAGAATGAAAAAGAAGTCACAAAGATAAGGTCATTAAAAATTGGTTATAATCGTATATTTGGCTATTATATTGAGATAACGAATGCAAATACTCATTTAATACCAGAAGGCCGTTATGAGCGAAAACAAACACTAAGAAATGCTGAACGGTATATTACACCTGAATTAAAGGAGAAGGAAAAGCTGATCCTAGAGGCAGAAGAACAGAGCATTGATTTAGAATATCATTTATTCACAGAAATTCGTGAACAAATAAAAAACCAAATCCCGATGCTTCAGTCGCTAGCAGAAGTCGTTAGTCAGATTGATGTTTTACAGTCTTTTGCAACAGTAAGCGAAGCGAATAATTATACACGGCCTACCTTTGTCGAGAAGGAATTAGTTATAAAAAATGGCAGGCATCCCGTAATTGAGCAAGTCATGCAAGATGGATCCTTTGTACCGAATGATGTGACCCTAAATGAGGCTGAAAATGTATTGCTTATCACGGGACCGAATATGTCGGGAAAGAGTACGTATATGCGTCAACTCGCCTTAATAGCGATTATGGGACAAATTGGTTGTTTCGTTCCTTGTGAGGAAGCTGAATTACTCATTTTTGATCAGATTTTCACTCGAATTGGCGCGGCCGATGATTTAGCGGCTGGGCAGAGCACATTTATGGTTGAGATGTTAGAAGCCAATCATGCGATCACTCATGCAACAGAAAACAGCTTAATCCTGCTTGATGAAGTTGGACGAGGGACAAGCACATATGACGGTATGGCTTTAGCACAAGCCATTGTAGAGTATATTCATGACCACATCCATGCAAAAACATTGTTCTCTACCCATTATCATGAGTTAACTGCCTTGGATGAGACACTTGATCAGCTGAAAAACATTCATGTCCGTGCGGAAGAGCATGAAGGGGATGTTGTATTTTTACATCAAATTAAAGATGGGGCGGCAGACGAAAGCTACGGAATTCATGTCGCTAAATTAGCTGAGCTTCCAGAAGTCTTAATCGACCGGGCAGCAACGATATTATCTACATTAGAAAAGGCGGATCATCCAAACATCTCGCCTGATAATGAGGAATCAAATCAACTTGCTTTATTTAATGTAGGACCTGAACCGAGCACACCAAAACAAGAGCATTCACCATCTGATCAAATCATAAAAGAGCTCACAGAATTAGACTTATTTGACATGACACCTTTAGAAGCTATGAATGAGTTGTATCGATTACAAAAAGGTGCGAAAAAATAGTCTGAGAGAGGATGTATACATTGAAGATACTTCAATTACCAGACGCACTTGCGAACAAGATAGCGGCAGGGGAAGTAGTTGAAAGGCCGGCATCAGTCGTCAAAGAGTTAGTCGAAAACAGCATTGACGCGGGTAGTACATGGATCCAAGTTGAAGTGATTGAAGCGGGGCTTGATAAGATAAAAATAACGGATAATGGAGAAGGCATGTCAGCGACAGATTGCGAAAATGCCTTTTTGCGACATGCTACAAGTAAGATAAAAGATGAAAATGATTTATTCCATGTCCGAACATTAGGGTTTCGCGGTGAAGCGTTAGCAAGTATTGCTTCTGTGAGTAGGATGACAATAAAAACGTCCCAAGGTGATGCCGCAGGAACATTATTAACCTTAGAAGGCGGAAAAGTAACTAATAAAGAAAAAAGCGATGCTCGACAGGGAACTGAAATCACGGTTGAGGATTTATTTTTTAACACACCAGCCCGCTTAAAATATATGAAAACTATCCATACGGAATTAGGTCATATTACAGATTTATTAAATCGCTTAGCTTTAGCAAATCCACAGATTCGATTTGAAGCTACTCATAACGGTAAACTATTATTTACGACACCTGGAACTGGTGATTTACTCAATGTTATTTCCCAAGTATACGGGATGGGGATAGCTAGACAGATGGTAGCGGTCGAAACGAAAACGCTTGACTTTGAAATCTCGGGTTATATTTCGAAGCCGGAAGTATCACGTGCATCCCGGGCTTATATTTCCACGATTATTAATGGCCGCTATATAAGAAGTATAGCTTTATCTCAGGCAATTAGTAGAGCTTATCATACATTATTAACCATTCGAAGATCACCGATTGTCGTCCTTTCGATTAAAATGGATCCCATTTTAGTCGATGTGAACGTCCATCCTACAAAATTAGAAGTACGCTTTAGTAAGGAAAGGGAATTGTTTGTAGCAATCGAGGAAATGATTCGCAGTACACTCAACCAGACTTCATTAATACCGGAAATTGAGCAAAAGACACCATCTCCTGCACCATCTGTTCAGCATTCATTGCAATTTGAACAGCCAGAACGTAAACGAGCACGAGAGAATGATCAGATTAGGGAAACACTTCAAGCACGAGAAATAAACCATAGAGAACCAAGTGATTTAACAGTGGAGCCACCAGCAGATGAGCATAGACCATCAGCTCTGCATGTAGATCAGAACCATAGCGTCCCGATGGTGGCAGCGGGTGAAGGGATTCCGCCGATGTATCCCATTGGACAATTACAAGGAACCTAT
The DNA here is from genome assembly GCA_035302925.1 of Virgibacillus sp. Taxonomy (GTDB): domain Bacteria; phylum Bacillota; class Bacilli; order Bacillales; family Amphibacillaceae; genus CALAMD01. The sequence continues at coordinate 7,097 of DATGSG010000125.1, forward strand.
ATTTTGGCGCAAAATGAAAATGGCTTATATATGATTGATCAGCATGCAGCTCAAGAACGGATTAAATATGAGGAATTCAAAAAAAGACTAGGACGCCCAATTAATAATGCACAGGATTTACTACTGCCGATTATCTTCGAATTCTCTAAGCAGGAATCAATTTTTATTGATAAATATCAAGAGGAATTAGTGAAAGTTGGTCTTTTTTTAGAACCCTTTGGTCATCAATCTTATGCAATCCGGTCTCATCCAACATGGCTTCCTAAAGGGTATGAAGAGGAAGTGATTCGGGAAATGGTAGATCAGATCATGCAAACTGAGAAAGTTAATGTCGAGGAAATAAGAGAAGAAGCGGCTATTTTAATGGCTTGTAAAGGATCGATTAAGGCAAATTACTATCTCAATGAAGAAGATATGATGACCTTACTCAATGATTTACGTCAGACGGACAGCCCATATACATGTCCACATGGTAGACCAATTATTGTACATTTTACATCCTATGAACTTGAAAAGATGTTCAAACGGGTTATGTAAAACGGACCGGACATAAATTCGGGAATGAATCGAATCAGTAGATTAGATTAATGAATTGCATAATCCCTATTTATAGCGAAGTGACTTCGCTTGTTATGGTAATTATGAAATTCATTCAGATACGTATAAAATGAGTACATCTCGTAGAAACTAGGATCAATACGGGGTGCTCTAGATCTGCACCTCACCATTAAATGAGGTGAGCTTATTAAAAATCAAAAGCTGGTCGATCATTTGAATCAATTATTGTCCAATTATTTTGTAATGTACGTTAAACTCCATCGTTATCATTGGTATATACAAGGCAGAAACTTTTTTCAACTTCATGAGCTATTTGAAAAAATGTATACGGAGTTTGCTCTGGATTATGATGCTTTGGCAGAAAGAATTTTAATGATTAATGGCAAGCCATTCGCAACGATGGTCAAATTTTTAAAAGAAACAACGTTAACAGAGGCGAATGCTGATGATACAGAAAGCGAAATAATCGCTCAATTAATAAAGGATTATGAACAAATAATTGAAGAAATAAGTAATGAAGGTATGAGCTATGCAGCGGAACTAGAGGATGAACCAACCATGGATATATTAACAGGTTTCCAATCTAAATTGGAAAAGCATGTTTGGATGTTATCAGCCTATCATACAAATTAATGAAATTCATTCAAATAACAGATAAATATTTAGGGGAATTAATTTGAAACAGACAGTTGTCGTAATTGTAGGACCAACATCAGTAGGAAAAACAAAACTAAGTATCGAGATTGCTAAAAAGATGAATGGTGAAATCATTAGTGGGGATTCAATGCAAGTATATAAGGGTATGGATATTGGTACAGCAAAAGTATCACCAGAAGAAATGCAATATATTCCCCATTATATGATTGATTTAAAGCAACCAGATGAAGCATTTTCAGTAGCAGACTTTCAGTTTTACGTACAGCAATACATAGATGACATCACATCTAGGAATAAGCTGCCTATCTTAGTCGGGGGGAGCGGTCTTTATATTCAAGCAACCTTATATAATTATGATTTTTCGAACCAGAAGCGGGATGACAAGATTACTAAAAGGTTAGAAGCCGAAATTGAACAAGATGGAATAAAACCTTTATATGATCGATTAATGGCAGTTGATCCGATTCAAGCTGCTAAAATACATCCTAATAATCATCGACGTGTGATCCGAGCTTTGGAAGTTTATGAATTAACAGGATCAACGATGTCTGAACGTCAAGAAGACCAAAAGCTCGAATCCCCATACAATATAAGATATATTGGTTTAGAGATGGAGCGCTCATTATTGTATGAGCGAATCAATGAGCGGGTCGATGAAATGATTGTAAATGGATTGGTAGCGGAAGTTCGCGAACTCTATGAATTAGGTTATGAAACCTGTCAATCAATGAAAGCGATTGGATATAAAGAGTTTATCCCTTATTTTCAAGGGAAGCAAACACTTTATGAGTCAATTGAATTATTGAAACGTAATTCGAGAAGATATGCGAAAAGACAGTATACATGGTTTAAAAATAAGTTGGATATAAAATGGTATCAGATTGAAACGCAAACAATAGATGAAAGTTTCCGAATTATTTTAGAAGATTTAGAAGGAATCTGCAAGGATTAATAGAAAGATATAGATAGATAGAATAGAGGAGGAAGTTCAATGGCACAAGCAGTAAATATTCAAGACCATTATTTAAATCAATTGAGAAAAACCCGTGGAGCTGTAACAGTCTTTCTAACAAACGGTTTTCAATTAAGAGGAACAATAAAGGCTTTTGATAACTTCACCGTGTTATTAGATTCTGAAGGAAAAGAGCAACTTATCTATAAACATGCAATATCAACATTTGCACCACTGAAAAATGTCGAAATTGACAAAGACTAAATGATTGAATAAACAAAACGGACATCACATATGTGGTGTCCGTTTCTCATGGATAAACACCATCACCCCGTTAGAGAATGGATGTAGGCGATTGTCACAACACGATTACCAAAAGCGTATACTACCTGTGACGAGGGGTGATGGTTTGGAAACAGAAATGATGCATAATAAAAATGGCCAAATAAATATTGTTTTACATGATCGAAGAATAAAATCCATAAAAGAAAATGAACAATCTCATCAACATAACAATCCATTTATTCACATCGATGAAGAGTTTTCTTCTTTTATAGGTTTAGATAAGTTAAAACAGTCAATAAAGGAAATATACGCCGCAAAAACAATTAATGATAAGCGACAACAAAACGGATTAGCGAACTCAGGTCAAGTACTTCATATGTTATTTAAAGGCAATCCCGGGACAGGGAAGACAACGGTAGCTCGCAAGTTGGCAAAAGCCTATTTTAATATGAATTTATTATCTAAGGGGCACTTTATTGAAGCCGAGAGGGCAGATCTTGTAGGTGAATATATCGGGCAAACTGCACAAAAGACCCGAAAGTTGATTGAAAAGTCACTAGGTGGTATTTTATTTATTGATGAAGCCTACTCCTTAGCACGTGGTGGAGAGAAGGATTTTGGCAAAGAAGCGATTGACACATTAGTCACTCATATGGAAAATAACCATCATGATTTTGCCTTGATTTTAGCAGGTTATCCAGCTGAAATGGATGAGTTTTTATTATTAAATCCAGGCTTACAGTCAAGATTCCCCTTTCGATTAGATTTCAAAGACTTTACAGTTGACGAATTAATCGCGATAGCCAAACAAATGGTTGCTGAACGGGAATATGAAATGACGATGAGTGCTGAATGGAAGCTACGTACCCATTTACTTAGAAAAACAGTAGATATAGATTGGAATTTCTCTAATGCCCGGTATGTGCGGAATCTAATTGAACATTCAATTCGAATTCAAGCCGTTAGGTTAATGGGAAAAGACCATGTATCGATCGAGGATTTAGTGCAATTAACCGATACTGACATCGATCTCGGCGGGATAGAGTGATTTTTGTGATGTCCCATGAAGTTTGCTATGATATGGAAGTATGAACCTGAAGAATATGCGTTATGATCCTGGGAAATTAGAAGGTGGGCTAAAGTTATATGACGAAAGAAAAAATACTAATTATTGCTGTTAGACAACCGAATCAACTTGAAGAACGATTTGAATCCTCATTGGAGGAAATTATTTCCTTGAGTAATACGGCCGGTGGGCAGGTTGAGAAAATTGTTACCCAAAATAGAAACCGAATCCATCCAGCAACCTACATTGGTGAAGGAAAAGTAGAAGAAATTGAGGCTATTATTGCTGATGTAGAGATAGATTTGGTCATATCAAATGATGAGTTGTCGGCTGGTCAGTTAAGAAATTTAAGTGATCGGTTTGGCGTGCCGCTTATTGACCGAAGTCAATTAATCCTTGATATTTTTGCACAACGAGCAAAAACGAAGGAAGGCCAGTTACAAGTTGAACTTGCTCAATTAGAATATATGTTACCCCGACTACATGGCCAAGGGCTTTCCATGTCACGCTTAGCTGGTGGGATCGGAACAAGAGGACCTGGTGAAACAAAGCTAGAGTCAGACCAACGACATATTAGACGTAAAATAGATGAAATTAAACGCAGACTAAAATCAGTCGTTACGCAAAGAGAACAATATCGTAAACGTCGTCGATTGAATAATGTTTTTCAGATTGCCGTTGTCGGGTATACAAATGCTGGGAAATCGACATTATTCAATCAGTTAACTGAAAGTACTTCTTTAGCGGAAGATCAATTGTTTGCTACACTTGATCCGTTAACAAGACAATTTCAACTCCCATCAGGCTATGAGACCTTATTGACTGATACGGTTGGGTTTCTACAAGAGTTACCGACGACTTTAATCGCTGCTTTTAAATCAACATTAGAGGAAGTAGCAGAAGCGGATTTTCTCTTGCATGTCGTAGATTCCTCACATAGTGATCTTGATCAACAACAAGAAACAGTGATGACGTTACTTAAAGAATTAGATGCACATACAGTACCTATTTTAACCGTATATAACAAGATGGATCTCGTTAAGGACGAATTTATACCACTGCATCACCCGAATATTATGATTGATGCATTTGATGAAACAGACATCCAAGCATTATTACTAAAAATAGAAGCGATGTTAAAAGATAGTTGGGAATGGTACAGTGTCCATCTAAATCCAAATGAAGGCAAAGTTATTCATCAACTCGGTCAAGAAACAATTGTCACAAAGAAGTATTTTGATGAAGAAAAAAACCAATATGTCATTAATGGATATATGGAGACAGATCATCCACTTAATCGTTTATTAAAGGAGCAAGAATAAAGACATGAGTAGTGAAAAGACGATACAAGCAGAAATAGATTGTAAAGAATTATTTAACCAAGCGAATGTAATGGTAGAAAAGAACCAAAAACGAGTGCTTGACGGTTTTAAAAATCAACGCATTGGCGATTTCCATTTTAGTTCTACTGATGGCTATGGGTATGATGATGTAGGGCGTGATGGATTGGAAGCCTTATATGCGGAAGTATTTGGTGGCGAAGATGCACTTGTTAGACCACAAATCGTCTCTGGGACACATGCTATTTCTACAACCTTATTTGGTTTATTACGTCCTGGAGATGAACTCATCTACATGACGGGTGCTCCTTATGATACCTTAGACGAAGTGATCGGTAAACGTGGAAATAGTCCGGGATCACTCATGGATTATCAGATTGAATATAATGAAGTGAATCTAAATGAAGATGGCTCGATTGATTATCATGGAGTCAAGAATATAATCACAAATAAGACAAAAGTAATTGGGATTCAACGATCCAAAGGATATGATGATAGACCTTCATTTACCATCAAACAAATTGAGGAAATGACAACGTTTATCAAATCAATCGATCCAAATTTAATTGTTTTTGTAGATAATTGTTATGGAGAGTTTGTTGAAGAAAGGGAGCCTCTGCATGTAGGAGTAGATATTATGGCAGGATCGCTCATTAAAAATCCAGGTGGTGGAATTGTTCGTGCGGGAGGATATATCGTAGGTCGTGAGGAATTGATCCATCAGGTCGCCAATCGGTTAACAGCTCCAGGATTGGGAAAGGAAACCGGGGCAACTCTAAATATGCTCCAAGAAATGTATCAAGGATTTTTCCTAGCACCCCATATTGTTGGTGAGGCGTTAAAAGGGGCAATCTTTACAGCTCGATTATTAGAATTACACGGTTATCAGACGACCCCACATTATCAGGCGGAACGGACAGATTTAATTCAATCCGTGACTTTTCATGATCCAGAGCAAATGATTGCTTTTTGCCAAGCCATTCAAGAAAACTCACCGATTAATTCTTATGTACAGCCTTATCCGAGTGAGATGCCAGGCTATGATGATAAAGTAATCATGGCTGCTGGAACATTTATTCAAGGTTCAAGCATCGAGTTGTCTGCTGATGGGCCCATCAAACCGCCTTATATCGCATTTGTCCAAGGTGGATTAACCTATGCTCATGTAAAAATAGCATTAACTGAATCGATCAAGACGTTAGATGAGAAAGGCTTCCTGAAAACTAAAGAAATAACCTCTGAATAACAATCAAATCATAACGGTTAGAAAGAAGATGAACATAAAAACACTGCCTAGGCAGTGTTTTTTTAGATTACATCACGATACAAACCAATAACTTTACCTAAAATAGTAATGTTTTTAAATAATAGTGGTTCCATCAATGAGTTTTCTGGTTGTAATCGAATATGATTTTTTTCTTTAAAAAATCGTTTTACAGTTGCTTCATCATCCTCTGTCATGGCGACAATGATTTCCCCATTTGAAGCTGTGGTTTGCTGTCTTACGATAACCATATCCCCATTATGTATTCCTGCTTCAATCATGCTTTCTCCTTCAATAATGAGTACAAATAGATTATCATCTGGACTCGAATTCGTACTTGGAATTGGAATGAATTCCTCAATATTCTCAACTGCTGTAATCGGGATACCAGCGGTTACTTTTCCAATGACGGGAGCGTATCGAGCTTCACCTCTAGGTATATTACTATCAATTGATTTATCTAACACTTCAATTGCCCGTGGTTTTGTCGGATCCCTACGTATATAACCTTTACTCTCAATCCGCGCTAAATGTCCATGAACGGTTGAACTTGATGCGAGACCCACAGCACTTGCAATTTCACGAACGGATGGCGGATACCCTTTTATCTCTACTTCACTTTTAATATAATCGAGTATCATTTGCTGACGATTCGAAAGTTTTGTCATTCTATAATCACCTCACTCATAAGAATTATTAAGGTAAGTTTATCACTAGATTAGCAAGAAAGCAAACATTCGTTCTAATACACTTGACAAGATCGTATGTTCGTATATACTGTTATCAATACGAACAATCGTTCTCATTTGGAGAAGAAGGGACTGATCTATATGTTTGAAAGAATTTCGAAGACAGATGCATTTTATCTAGTAGCATTTGGATGTACTTTAGTCTTTTTATACTTTACGATAATTACACTTGCATGAATGAATTTCATAATTACTGCAACTAGCAATGTCACTTCGCTATCGGAGTGACATTGCTATAAATAGGAATTATTAAATTTATTAACATAAGCTAAAATTAATCAGTTGAGAGGTATATATAAATATGAAAGCTATTATTTATTGTCGAGTGAGTACAATGAAAAAGGAACAAGAGACATCATTAGCACGGCAAAAAAGCGAGTTAAATAAACTGGCAGATCGCTATCATTTTACCGTAATCGATAGTATCGAAGAACAAGAAAGTGGTTATGAGATTGATCGAGAAGGCATTTTGAAAATGCTTGATTACTTTTCTGAAGGTGAAGCAAATTGTTTGTTAATACAAGATGAAACAAGATTAGGACGAGGGAACACGAGAATTGCCTTATTTCATCAACTACATAAATTAAATGTATCGATCTACACAACGATTCATTCAGGGGAATTAGAATTGTCCGAATCAGATTCGATGGTTTTGCAAATTGTTGGGATTGTTGAAGAATATCAACGTAAAATTCATAATGCTAAAATTAAGCGTGGTATGAACAGAGCGATCGAAGAAGGATATGACCCAAGTAAAAATTTGCGGAACCGAAATCAAGCTCCTGGTAGGGATAGAAAAATATTCCCGATTGAAGAAGTCGTTCGATTGCGTCAAAGTGAACTTACTTTTGCTGAAATTACGAGTGTTTTAAATGGATTGGGGTATGATGTATCCAAAGCAACCGTGCATCGAAGGTATCAAGAATTTCAAAAATCTTGATAAACATAAATGGTCAGGGTAAAATAAAGAAGCAAGAACACTATGTTCTTGCTCTTTTTTTATCCGCATGAATAAGAGATCGCACAATAGGAAGAATAAATAGATGAATATATGCTGAAAATAGCGAGTGAAATATAGGGGGAAGATGACCGATGGATTTCGAGGATAGATTAGCACGTATTAATGAACTGGCCAAGAAAGCAAAAAATGAAGGATTGACAGAAGCGGAAAAAGTCGAACAGAAAGAACTCAGGCAAGAATACTTACAAAGTGTTAGACAATCCTTTACAGAGCAATTTAAAACAATGACAGTCATGGATGAAGAAGGGCAAGATGTGACACCTAAAAAAGTACAAGAGTTACAAAAGAATAACAAGCGTAAAAAGTAGAAACGAGTTTTCCTAAACGGTGATGTTGAATAGTATAGATACTTGTTACTCTTGATGATTCAGTATAGAATAAGATAGGATGTACTTAATATTCAGTAATGGAAGGGGAAGACATATGTCAAAAGAGATTGAACAACTATCAATTAATACCATTCGTACGTTAGCTATTGATGCCATTGAAAAAGCTAATTCAGGGCACCCTGGATTACCGATGGGTGCTGCACCAATGGCCTATACATTATGGACGGATTTTATGAATCATAACCCTAAGAATTCAAGTTGGTTTAATCGTGATCGCTTTGTACTTTCTGCTGGACACGGTTCGATGCTTTTATACGGCTTGCTTCATTTATCAGGATATGATGTAACAATTGATGACTTGAAGGAGTTCCGTCAATGGGACTCACGTACCCCAGGGCATCCAGAAGTAGATTATACGGACGGTGTAGAGGCAACTACTGGCCCATTAGGACAAGGGTTAGCTATGTCTGTCGGTATGGCGATGGCTGAGGCACACTTATCAGCAAAATATAATAAAGAGACGATGCAGATCATTGATCATTATACATATGCGCTTATAAGTGATGGTGATATCATGGAGGGGATCTCTCATGAATCAGCTTCTCTAGCAGGACATATGGGACTTGGGAAGTTAATCGCACTATATGATTCTAATGATATCTCACTAGATGGTGATTTGGACCGTTCCTTTTCAGATGATACAGAACAACGTTTTAAAGCTTATGGATGGCAAGTAATCCATGTTAAAGATGGTAATGATGTTGAGGAAATGAGAAAAGCTATTAAAGAAGCTCAAGAAAATCAAGATCAACCAACTTTAATAGAAATAAAAACGGTTATTGGCTATGGGTCACCGAATAAATCTGCATCTTCTTCATCACATGGTGCACCACTTGGAACAGACGAAGTCACTTTAACGAAAGAATATTATAAATGGTCACATAAAGAATTTAATGTACCTGATGAAGTTTATGAGGACTTTAACGAGAAAATCGGTCAGCCAGGAGCAAAGGCTGAAGAAGAATGGAATGAATTATTTCAGCAATACAAGGCCGCGTATCCTGAGCTAGCGACTGAACTAGAGCTAGCGATCGAAGGAAAACTACCTGCAGATTGGGATAAAAACTTACCTGTGTATGAACCAGGAAAAGATGAGCTCGCTACACGGGCATCATCTGGAGAAGTGATTAATGAAATTGCTAAAACGGTTCCATTCTTCTTTGGTGGAAGTGCTGACTTAGCAGGTTCAAATAATACGATGATTGACGGTGCGGAAGACTTTACAAAGAAAAATTATGGCGGAAGAAATATATGGTTTGGTGTCCGTGAGTTTGCGATGGCTGCAGCCATGAATGGAATGATGCTTCATGGTGGACTAAAGGCATATGTAGGAACATTCTTTGTATTTAGTGATTATCTACGCCCGGCCGTTCGTTTGTCTTCCATTATGAAGATACCAGCAACGTATGTGTTTACACATGATTCGATTGCTGTAGGTGAAGATGGTCCAACACACGAACCAATTGAACAAATTGCATCACTACGTGCTATGCCTGGATTATCGTTAATTCGTCCAGCTGATGGCAATGAGACACAAGCAGCATGGCGTTTAGCAATGGAGTCGACAGATCAACCAACAGCATTGGTGCTGACGAGACAAGGTTTACCTACGCTTAAAGGTACGAAGGAACATGCCTATGAGGGTGTTAAGAAGGGCGCATATGTCATTAGCCAATCGGAAAAAGAAACACCAGATGTGTTATTACTCGCAACTGGTTCTGAAGTACAACTTGCTATTGCGTCACAAGTAGAGCTTAGGGAAAAAGGGATCGATGCCCAGGTCGTAAGTATGCCATCATGGGATCGGTTTAATAAACAAGATGAAACATACAAAAACTCAGTTATTCCACCGGAAGTAAAATCAAGAGTCGGTATTGAGATGGGCTCATCATTAGGGTGGCATCGTTATGTAGGAGATCATGGCGTTGTCATAGGGGTAGACACATTTGGCGCTTCTGCTAAAGGTGATCGAATTCTTAAGGAATACGGATTTACCGTTGAAAATGTAATTCATCATGTTGAAAAAACATTGAACTAGAGGCAACTTTTAAAAGGGGGGAATGGAGTAACATCTATTCCTCCCTTTTTTGATTCCATTTGATAGATTATCGCTAGGCAATCCACCCATTTCTCTTTAAATTCGCTGATTTGAAACATTCAACGCATCATCGACAAAACTAGTGAAAAAATATACCACACTCTGACATGATATGAAGCTGAAGTGGGGTACGATTGTTTACACTAGGAGGGATTTTGTTGGACGAGTATTCTATTTTTTGGATAAAGAAGGAATTTGCCTATCATTACTCTCATAAAAGTGATATATTATTTCGATTTATACGTTCCTATCAAGAAAATGAAAAACGTCAAGATTTATCGGGACAATATAATTATATTACAAACCACTTCCCTAGAAGAAAGCTCATTCATCATGTAACTCAATTTTGTGATCGTAGGGACAAGATAAAAATCCACGATCACCAGCTAGAAATATCAAATAACCATCGGTATTTAGCTTTGCACATATACGAAAAACAATTAACATTTTACTGTGACTCATTAGATACTGCTGAAGATTTACTCTTTCCAATATTGCGATCTTTTCATCCGTTTCTGTTTATCATTGGAAATAACTTGGAGAATTATGGATGGATTTCGCCAATTACGAAAAGAAGGCAATTTAATAACAGACAAGTATTGTATTCTTATCCCTGATTTACTATACTATATAAGGAACAGTTACATAAACAGGAACAAATGAAGGAGGACAGCGTTAAATGAGCACAATTTGGGTTGTTTTAATTGCACTCGTTGCATTGATTGCAGGCTTAGCTCTAGGCTTTTTCATCGCCAGAAAATATATGATGAATTATTTGAAAAAGAACCCACCAATTAATGAGCAAATGCTACGCACATTAATGATGCAAATGGGTCAAAAGCCATCGCAAAAGAAAATTAATCAGATGATGCGTTCAATGGAAAACCAATCTGATAAATAAACTACTGTACTTATAAATATAGGTGATCGTAGCGTTATATAAACCATTTAGCAACATATAAAACCACTTATTCTAGGGCTGATTATTTTAATCAGTATATGAAAAGTGGTTTTTTAAATCACTTTTATTAACCACCATATGATGTAAAGACCTTATCCCATAAAAAATGCCTAAAAACGTATGAATCGTCAGCAAACTGTCAAATAACTAGCGGTATAACGATAGAATATGTGATACTCTAAATAGAGGACTTAGAGAAGGAGGGACATGATGACAGATATCAATATTTTTATAGCTTTTGGTGCTGGAGTATTATCCTTT
>DATGSG010000126.1:0-10035 GCA_035302925.1 Virgibacillus sp.
TTACGTATACCGTAACAAATGACAATGAACTGATCATTGACTATGAAGCAGAATCCGATCAAACGACAGCACTTACATTAACCAATCATTCCTATTTTAATTTAAGTGGACATCGTGCTACACCTGTTCATGATCATCATATCACAATGAATAGTAAGCAATTTATTGAACTTGATCAGGCCCTCCTTCCGACCGGACGAAAACGCGATGTCAGTCAAACACCATTTGACTTTCGCAAGGGACGGAAAATAGTCGATAAAATCGAATCCGTTGATGAGCAAAATAAACGGGTCGATCATGGCTATGATCATTATTTTATCTTTTCAAAAGCAGATCAGAACCGTGTCATTGTAAAGGAAGCAACAAGTGGGCGTGTGCTCACCATCACAACAGATCAACCAGGAATGGTGATGTATACAGCAAATGGTCTCCCAGATGATATCGACATCGAGACGGTGGAGCATGAACAAGGAAAGTACATGGGGATTTGTTTCGAAACACAAGCTGCACCAGCTTCTTTACATCATGATGGATTTCCAAGCGTCGAGTTGCCTGCTGGCGAAACCTATGCTAAACAAACTGTATTTTCCTTTCATAGCGAAAAATAAACGGTTGCCAAACAACGAGGAGAACTATGGAGTGTTCTCCTCGTTTTCTTTCTTTTTCTTTGCCTCCCGTTTATCGATAAAATCGACGTACCAATGGGCGACTTGAATAAAAGCCGTCATAAATAAAGCCTCGAGAAAGTTACTTTTAAACAGTAACTCTTCATATTTACGATAGTCGAAATAAACGAGCACCGTAAAAATTACCACCAATGAGACGACCAAGTGAATAACCCTTCTTTTTCCCGACAAATCAATCCCCCCAGACATATGTGCCTTTTCCCCTTTTTACACAGGAGCGAATAAGTCTACTAACAATAATGAAACAGCGCCAATAATGGTCGCATCTTTCCCAAGTTCCGAGATCAGCACTTCCGTCTTCCGTGCTTGTGGTGTCAATGCTCGCTTTTCAATTGTTTCCTGAATGGCTGGGAAAATAAACTCTTCCGATCCGGTCACACCACCGCCAAGGATAATCTTGTCGGGATTGAGGATATGAATTAAATTGATTAATCCGATGCCAATCATTTCTCCCGTCTCCACTAAGATTTGTCTGGATACCACATTACCTTCCCGCGCTAATTCATACACCTTTTCGCCTGATAAGACCTGTCCGTTTCGCTCAAAATCTGGTAATAATGGGAGTGCTCGCGCCGCAATTGCTGAACCCGTAATAAAGGTTTGTAAACAGCCCCGATTTCCACATTCACAAACTTTTCCGTTCACATCAATCGTCATATGTCCGATCTCACCAGCGATATCTTGTGCACCATGATATAACTTTCCGCCCATCACAATCCCCGCACCGACCCCGCGACCAATATTCATGGCTACCATATTGAGTTGTTCTCCATAATCACCGAACCAAGCCTCTCCTAAAGCCATGGCTCGCGCATCATTCTCTACCTTTACTTGCAGGTCAAACTCCTTTTCAAGAGTTGCTTTAATGGGGATGTTTTGCAAACGCAAATTCGGAGCAAATAACGAAGTCCCCGTCTTTATTTCTACGACTCCATGCATCGCCACACCAATCCCAATCATCTTTTCAGTCGGTATAGAAGCTTGCTTTATAACATGATGAATGTTTTTCACGATGATCGCGAGGAATGCATCATTTGTCAGTGGTAAAGTTAGCGTATTTGTCGAGCGCTCGATTATTTCACCTGATAAATTAACGACGATACATTCAACAGTTTTTGGACCAACATCAACACCAATAATATAAAAGGCATCACTATTTATGAGAAGCATAGTCGGTTTACGTCCCCCTTGTGATTCGCCCAGTTCACTTTCCTTCACGATTCCTTGTTCAATCAACTCTTTTACATTATTGCTTACGGTCGGCGGGGTTAATTTAGTCTGTTTAGCGATTTCTGCCCGTGAAATAGGGCTATCTGTACGTATTTTATTTAAAATAATTGATTTATTAACTGATTTCATCCATTGAAATGTGCCTTGTCGCATGTCATTTCCCTCCTTCATCCCTATCAATCCAATCATTATAACATAATAAAAAAACTTGATAATCCCTATTTATAGCTACATCACCCTAACACCATTTGCTAATAGTAGCTTAACAACTCCATGAAGTTTCAGTATTTGGTTAATTCAAGCAATGATCTGATGATACATAAGTAATTGTTGGTGAAGTTGATCATCAAGACAATGTAAACGTGCACATAACAGATGACCATTTGGCCAAAAATGGTTTATAGTTTTTAAAACCCCTTGTTGCGTCCTTTCTTTTTCAATGCTATAATCATAATTGATAAACATTGTTTAGTAATGCAAGTTTATTTATGAAGTGGGCGATGGTCTTCCCCTTTTCTTAACTAGGCGAGCCAGCTACCTTCATTTGATGGGAGTGATCGTTTGTCATTTAACATTAAATATGACCAAACTCGAATTCGGAAACATAATTATTTTATGTTATTAAGCTTAATCCAACAAAACAAACAAATTTCAAGAGCTCAGTTGGCTACATTGACTAAAATGAGTAATACAAGTGTAGGAAAGATCATGAATGAGCTCATTGCTGATGAATTAGTCATCGAAGTTGGCCAAACGAAAGGCACGGTCGGACGCCGAGCCACCCTTTTGGAAATCAATCCAGAGGGACTCTATATCATTGGCGTAGAAATTCAATTAAATACCATTCGAATGGCCGTTGTTTCCTTGGATGGCGACATCATTCACGATACGAGCTGTCGATTTGATGTAAAAGAGGCGGCTGAGGCCGTACTCGATACCATCAGTTTTCATATAACTGAGATTTTGCAGCAATTGGAGCAAGCGGTGAGAGACAAAATATTAGCCATTGGAATTAGTCTGCCTGGGCTTGTCACTTTACCTGAAGGGAAGACATTGATGGTTCCACAATTCCATTGGAAAGATGTCGAAATTAAAGCTCATCTTGAAGCCCAATTGGATTATATTGTCTATGTTGATAATGATGTCCGCGCCGTATTGCTTGCCGAAAATTTATTCGGAAGTATGAGCGCCTACAAGAACGCTGTTTGCATTTACATTGGGAGTGGTATTGGTGGAGCCGTGATGATTGAGGGCAAAATGATCCGCGGACATATGAACACACTCGGAGAGATCGGACATATGACACTAGATCCGGATGGGACATTATGTGAGTGTGAGCGATTTGGTTGTTTACAAACTTTTATTTGTTCGACGGAATTAGTCAAACAAGCGCAGCAACCGATCGAGGAAATCTATGCCGCTTATTATCGCCAAGAGGATTGGTCCTTGAAACTCATCAATCGCGCAAGAAATTATTTGAGTTTAGCCGTCTCGAATACAGTACTTATGTATAACCCTGAAGCTATTTTAATAACTGGTCCTATGGTTCAAGGTCTTCCCGAGATTTTGGATGGGGTGGACGAGCAAGCGAACGACTATGTACTCGGACCGTTACGAGACTCCTTCGTATTAAAGAAGTCAGTTCTTGGAAGAGATAGCGGGGTTATTGGAGCAAGTGCTCTTGTTTTACATGAATTCCTAAAAACGACGGATGACTTAATCTAGCCTGCATCACGAAGCAGAAATACACATATAAGGGGAAAATAAAAATGAATATTATTCAAACAAGAAATTATGACGATATGTCGAAAGCAGCTTTTGAAGTTGTTGCACAAACGATCAATAAAAATGAACACGCATCCATTAATACGACTACAGGTGCCAGTTATGATGGGATGTTTGCCTTATTAGTTGAAGCCATTAACCAAGGTAGACTTCCAATTGAAAATACGATCTTTACAAATTTGGATGAATACATCTCAGATCGAGATGCAGCCTATTCTGTATATACGTATATGCATAAAAATTTCTATGATTTGATCGACGCTAAACCGAAATATATTGGCTTATTAGATGGTAGTTTAGAAGATACAGATGCAGAGATTGAACGCTATAAGGCGGTCCTGCAAAAATATCCAAGAGATTTACAAATTGTTGGTCTCGGTACAAATGCACATCTAGCTGCAAATGAGCCTGGGGAATCCTTTCAATCACGCATGTTCCTAGCGGACAGTGATGAGTCAACGATTCAGAGTACGATGGGTTATCATCATTTATCACGCGAAGAAGCACCAACACAAATGCTCACAATGGGCCTCGCCGATATTATGGAAGGAAAACATATTCTTGTTGCTTCATCAGGTGAAAGAAAAGCAGAAGCGGTGAAAGCTACGCTTGAAGGACCGATTCATGAAGGCTGTCCTGCCTCGATTCTTCGTGCTCACCCAAATGTAACCTTTATTATGGATGATGCTGCTGCTTCACTTTTAAATAAAACGTATTAATACCGGTTCATAAGCCATGAAACCATGGCATCGCTTTTTGATAGACTCATGGATTCAGTACCCTTCGTCCGCGAATCCATGGCGTCTTTTACTATGAAAGCCTATTCACAAAGCAATCTATTGACTAAAGGAGGTGAGAATATGAGCAGGGCAATTATCGTATGTACACATGGACATACATCTGAGGAAATGATTAAATCCGCTGAAATGATCATGGGCGAGCAAGAGAATATTGGCTTCGTAAACTTTGTTCCAGGAGAAAATACAGAAGATTTAATCGCACACTATCAACAAGAAATGAAGCAATTAGACTGTACTTCAGGATTATTGGTTATGGTGGATTTATTTGGTGGGAGTCCCTTTAACGCTATTTCACAATTGGCATTGGCAGATGAGAATATTGAAGTCATCGCTGGCGTTAATTTCCCCATGTTATTAGAAACACTAGCTTTAAAACAATCACTCTCTTTAACAGAACTAACGGAAAATGCAAAAGCAATTGGTATGTCAGGCATAACCATTTTAGAGAAAAATCTAGCTGACGAAAATGAAATGGAGGATGAATTATAAATGATTATAGGTCTAGCAAGAGTCGATGATCGACTTATTCATGGACAAGTTGCCACCGTTTGGACGAAAGAAGCAAATATATCAAGAATCATTGTGATCAGTGATGACGTTGCCGAGGATAAATTGCGCACAACATTATTAAAACAAGTTGCTCCACCAGGTGTGAAAGCAAGTGTTGTCGATATCGAAAAATCAGTTCGTGTCTTTAATAATCCGAAATATGCTGATGATCGCGTGATGTTATTATTCACAACACCCCTTGATGCAGAGCGGGTCATTGAAGCAGGAATTCCGATTAAGGAATTGAATATTGGTGGTATCTCTTATAAAGAAGGTAAAGTTCAATTAAATAAATCTAATTTTGTAAACAAAGATGAAGCAGATAGCTTAAGAAGATTAGCCGATCAAGGGGTCGACCTTGATGTCAGAGGCGTTGTCAATGATTCACGGGAAGATATGATCCAACTTCTAGATAGTAAAAACATGTAATCAAAAGGAGGAATAACGATGGACCTGTCTGTTATTCAGATTGTTTTAATACTTGTCGTTTCGAGTATTGCTGGTATTGGAAGTGTCCTCGATGAATTCCAAACACATAGACCGTTAATCGCTTGTACACTTATTGGTCTTGTTTTAGGCGATATGACGACTGGAATCATCATTGGTGGGACATTAGAAATGATCGCGCTTGGTTGGATGAACATCGGTGCAGCACAAGCACCAGACGCTGCTCTCGCTTCGATTATTTCAACCATTATTGTTATTGCTGGCGGCCAATCAATTGGTGCTGGTATTGCATTAGCAATCCCGTTAGCAGCAGCAGGACAAGTTCTTACGATCCTTGTTCGTACCATTACAGTTGGATTTCAACATGCTGCCGATAAGATGGCCGATAAAGGAAGTTTTAGGGGAATTGATTTCCTACATTTATCCGCATTGGGATTACAAATGTTACGGATAGCAATTCCCGCACTGATTGTCGCGATCACAGTCGGGACAGATACAGTGCAAAATTTACTCACTTCAATTCCTGATGTCATTACAGGTGGTTTAAATGTTGCCGGTGGGATGATCGTTGTTGTTGGTTATGCCATGGTTATTAATATGATGAAAACTGGCGCTCTCATGCCCTTCTTATATTTAGGGTTTGTTATTGCCGCATTTACTGAATTTAACCTAGTTGCTCTTGGAGTAATCGGTGTCATTTTAGCTATTCTGTACTTGCAGTTACATCCTCAATTCAATCAGCCTGATGTTCAGACAGCAGGTGGCCCTTCTGGGAATGACTTGGATGACGACTTAGATGATGAATTAGATTAATCAAAAAGGAGGTTGAATGATGTCTGATAAAGAGTTTTCAATTACAAAAGGAGATATAACGAACACTTTTTTAAGATCTAATTTATGGCAAGGTTCTTGGAACTTTGAAAGAATGCATGCTTTAGGATTCATGTATACAATGGTTCCAACATTAAAGAGATTGTATCCAGAAAACAACGATGAACGTAAGGCTGCGATGAGACGACACTTGGAATTCTTTAATACGCAACCATTTATGGCGGCACCGATTGTCGGTGTAACGATGGCTATGGAAGAACAGCGTAAAAAAGGTGCGCCAATTGATGACGCCGCCATCAACGGATTAAAAGTGGGAATGATGGGACCGCTAGCAGGGGTTGGGGATCCAATCTTCTGGGGAACCATTCGTCCGGTAATCGGAGCATTAGGTGCGGGACTTGCCTTAACCGGTAACTTAATGGGACCGATCTTATTCTTTATATTATTTAATATCATCCGTTTAGGTTTTAGATATTGGGGCGTTTCCTATGGACTGAGAAAAGGGACAGATCTCGTTCAAGATATGAGTGGAGGCTTACTTCAGAAATTAACTGTTGGAGCATCTGTGCTCGGCCTGTTCATTATGGGAGCGTTAGTCAATATGTGGACGACCGTAAACATCCCTATTGTCGTTTCCGAACTTGAAAATCCGGAAACGAAAGAAATGGAAGTCGAAACGGTTCAAACGATTCTTGATTCATTAATGCCTGGTTTAGTACCCTTACTCCTTACCTTTGGAAGTATGTGGCTCCTCCGGAAAAAGGTCAATCCATTATGGATTATTCTCGGATTCTTTGCGTTAGGAATCCTTGGTTATTGGTTAGGTTTCTTATCGTAAATACGAAAAGACAAGGTGCGAGATTCATTCTCACAGCTTGTCTTTTTATTTGATCGCATCTGTAGTTTCCTCTACCGCTCGTGTACCGGCCGATCACTCGACATCTTGATCTACAAAGCGAAGATCACTTTGTTGGTGTAATCTGTGAGCATCTTCGCCACAGTTTATAAAAGTCATGTGGAAAACTACTTCGTTAGAATCTCCGTTATTTTCCGAGTGATATCATGTGTATTAATTGATGATTCGATTTGCTTATTATTGACCGTCTTGATAAACTCTGCCGCCTCATAATACATCAAATCAAATGTGTGATCGACAGAAATATCCTCTGATTCTCCATCCCGGTATTTTATTCTCATTTTCTCCGGCTCACTAATTTTATCTATTTCGATAACACCCTTCTCCCCTTGAATCTCACTCGGCAAATAGGAGTCGGTGATTTTAGAATACATAATGATCGCTTCGAAATCATCATAATTTAAAATCATACTCCCTTGACCCTCAGCACCAGTCGATAAACGATATGTATTATTTACGACGGAATTCGGTTTCCCTACTAAATGAACTAAAGGCGCAATACAATAAACGCCTAAATCCATTCTCGCCCCATTTCCAAGTTCCGGCTTAAAGGCATTTTCAATCACTCCATTTTTATATTTATCATAGCGGGAGGAGTACTGATTATAGTGAAAAACAAATCGACGTATTTTTCCGATCTTCTCTACCTGCTTTTTCAAACTTAGAAAAGCGGGGGTAACGGTTGATTTCATCGCTTCCATATATGTCGTTTGATTTTCTTCTGCTGTTTTAATCACTTCTTCAATTTCACTCATCGATGTTACCGCTGGCTTTTCACAAAGAACGTGAATGCCATTCTTCAGCGCTAGAATACTTTGCTCCGCATGGAAAACATTTGGTGTTGCTATGTAAACTGCATCGATTGTACCACTCTGAAACATCTCTTCCATATTTGTAAACACATTCTGAACATCATACTTTTCCGCGAATACACGTGCTTTCTCTTCTGTCCTCGAAAATACAGCCCCAATAGAAAATTCAGCATGATTGCTTGCCGCTGCAATAAATTGATCGGTAATCCAGTTCGTTCCAATAATTCCAAATTTCATTATAATCCTCCTCATATGATCTATCTTCTTATTGATCCTTTTCTTTCTTCTTCCGGAAATAAAATGCTACCCCATCAAGTATTAATAAAAAGGCGATAAATAATACAGCGACGCCAAGACTATCTTTTAAAGCCCAATAACTTTCTTGAAAATAAGTTAAAAATAGATTGATTAAAAAGAACAGCAATCCCATTAAAGCGTATGAAACCCAATTTCTCATCTACATAAACTCCCCTATAATTAAAATCTTGATCCTTCTCTATTATACCACGAAGACACACCATATTTACTCCCGAATTACTATAAATTCAATACTCATTTGCTCGGTGATCCTAATCATTGATTCCGGATAATGATACGAGCAAACTCATCTGTTATCAGTCTACATAACCCGTAACGCTAGGTTTATATTCAAGAAATGTACTATACTAATGGTTGGAGTTTATCATTGTTTATAAAGGAGTCCAAAATATTATGATTCGTTTAATTGCAATCGATATGGATGGGACGTTATTAGCACCCGATCATACGATTAGTGAAAGAAATATCCAGGCGATCCGTGCAGCCAAAGAGAAAGGTATCGAGGTCGTTATCGCAACCGGCCGAAGTTATCCAGAAGCACATGGTCCTGTTAGGGATGCCATGTTAGAAACTTCCTATGTATGCTTAAACGGTGCGGATGTTAGAGATGAATCAGGCAATATCATCTCGGCAACCTATTTACCAGAAAAGGATATCCCAAAAATTACCTCTATTTTAAATCAAGAAAATATTCACCATGAACTATATATTGATGAGTCTATTTATACCATAAATGTGGAAGAACAGATTCAAATGTTTATAAATCTTGCTAAATCGATTGGCCAAACTGTCCCTGAGGATAGCATTCGCCAGGAAGTCATGGGGCGTGTCGAACAAGGCTTCATTCGTCTCGTTGATTCCTACGATGAAATGATCACATTACGAGGACATGAAATATACAAAATATTCGCCGTTTCTAATCAACCCGAAAATTTACGGAGGGCCAATGAACAACTCAAGACAATCCAAAGCTTAGCCGTTTCCTCTTCAGGCATCCAAAATATTGAGATTAATAACACAAATGCCCAAAAAGGGATTGCAATTGAAGAATACACAAACCTGAAGGGAATTTCGATGGATGATGTCATGGTGATTGGCGACAGTTTTAATGATGTCTCCATGATGGAACGCGCCGGATATTCCGTAGCCATGGAAAATGCGCCAGATGAAATTAAAGCACTTTGTACAGAAACAACGAGCAGATCTGACCAAGATGGTGTTGCATTAGCAATCGAAAAAGTATTAAAAAGCTAACCACGCAGGCGCGGGAAATTCAGCGCTAGTGAGGCAAACTTCAGCGCAAGTGAGACAAACTTCAGCGCACCCGTTTTATTCAGCGCGAGTGCGGGAATCTTTAGCGGAGCACGAGCGATGTTCAGCGCGCGGCGCGGGATATTCAGCGCAAGTGAGGCAAACTTCAGCGCACCCGCTTTCTTCAGAGCGGAGCACGAGCGATGTTCAGCGCGGGGCGCGGGATCTTCAGCGCAAGTGAGACAAACTTCAGCGCACCCGTTTTCTTCAGGATTAAGTCTATATAATTGTGTAAATAGAAAAAGCCCCATCAATTCCATGTTACAATGTTTTTAACCAGAAAAAATTGTAGGAGGAATTGATGATGGCTCAAATTAATTTTACACTAAATTTCGAAGAACTCAAAGAAA
>DATGSG010000127.1:0-20024 GCA_035302925.1 Virgibacillus sp.
GCCCCATTATTAAAAGAAATCATCCCGACCCCAATATCTTCTGTTTCCTTTCGTTTGTCTTTTGTGACGATTTCTCCATAAATCGAGGTCATATCTCCCAGCAACCAAACAAGTAAATCAATTAGATGAACACCTTGATTCACCAACATTCCGCCATCTTGATCCCATGTACCTTTCCAAGCTGCAGATGAATAATAGGCTGGAGAACGATTCAAGCGAATCGATGTAACACCTAAATAAAGATCTCCTAAATAACCCCTTTCTACAATATCTTTCACTTTCTGGAGTAGTGGACGGTAGCGTAATTGATGACAAACTAAGACGGTCTTTTTCATTTGTTTAGATAAATTAATCAAGTCAGTGGCTTCTTTTAGAGATAAGGCGATTGGCTTTTCAAGCATAATATGCTTATCATTAATGAGCGCTTTTTTAGCTATTTCAGCATGTAAACTAGAAAGCGTACAAATAATGACAGCATCAACATTCGGATCTTGAAGCATCGTATGATAGTCTTGATGACGGGTGATCGACTTGTTCATTCCTTCCTTTTCTCCATATAACTGAACGGCTGCTTCCATTTTAGTTGGTTGCAGATCACTTACCGCGGTAAGTGAAATTTCATCAAATAAACAAAGTGTTTGGATATGTCTTTTGGATATATATCCACATCCAATTAAACCGATTCGAATCATCTACGATCCACCTCAGAGCTTTTCAGAGCCGAAATAACGATATCTTGTTCTTTAAACGTTAAAAATGGATAAAGTGGAATAGCAAATAATGTCTCTGCTAAAGATTCCGCTATGGGAAAGTCCCCAGCTTTATAACCAAGGTGTTCATACGCCTTCTGTAAATGAAGACAACATGGATAGTAAGTTCCCGTTTGAATTTGTTTCGAAGTCAATTCATCTATGATCGCTTGTCGATGTTCGGATTGCAGTGAATAAAGATGATAAACATGTGTCCCATCAACTCGCTTCTCAGGCAGTTTTATATGCTCCAGATCCTTTAGCTCCCAATAATAACGATCTGCGAGCACTTGTCGTTGATAATTCCACTGATCAATATAAGGTAGACACGTCAATAAAACGGCTGCATGGAGTTCATCTAATCGACTGTTATATCCAATTTCATGATGATAATACTTTTTCCTACTCCCATGAACCCTTAATGTTTTTATTCTTTCCGCTAGCTTAGGATCAGAAGTCGTGATCATTCCTCCGTCACCCATCGTCCCTAAATTCTTCGTTGGAAAAAACGAGAAACAAGCCGCATGCCCTAAGCCCCCTACTTTTTCCCCTTGATAAGTTGCCCCAAATGCTTGGCACGCATCTTCAATAACGAGCAACTGATGTTCTTTTGCTATTTTATTAATCACCGTCATTTCTGCTGCTTGACCAAATAGATGAACAGGCATGATTGCTTTCGTAGCTGGGGTAATTTGTTTACGCAGCTTGTTTGGGTCAAGATTATATGAATGTTCATGAACATCAACAAACACAGGTGTTGCACCAACCCGTGAAATGGCTTCTGCGGTTGCAAAAAAGGTAAATGGTGTCGTAATGACTTCATCTCCCTTACCAATCCCATACGCATGAAGCGTGAGTATGAGTGCATCTGTACCATTTCCTACTGCAATTGCGTCTGTAACGTCTAGGATACGAGCTACTTCAGACTCAAGCTCTTCCACTTTCGGCCCCAATATATATTGTCCACTCTCTAAAACCGAACTCATTTCGGCCATAATTTCTTGTTGAACACTTTGTAACTGGCTTTTCGGATTACTAATTGGGATCATACATCGTGCTCCCCTCTCTTTTACTGGTTTATGATTAGTCCGTACGATAGTAAGTTATTAATAAATGCTTCGTAAATTGACGGCACAAACCATGGAGGTTGCAAAATAAAGGGAACTCCTTCCATATATCTAGTAAAAATGCCTGAATAAACATAGATTGTCACAGCTTTTCTCATTCCATCATATACAATAATAGATTAGCAACAGAGAAGATACTGATGCAGATAGGTACCCAATTTATCATTCCTTAAATAAGCCTCAACCCAGATAGGACGAAACATGTCACGAGGTACGGTTGTCATTTTTGATCAACCATTTATCATGGTACAAAGGAAATAGTATGTATATTCATTTTAGAATTAGATGCGGACGAATAAAATGATCTCTGCCCAAAAAAGATGGCCGGGTATAAAAAATCGCCATCCTTCAACATGATCTTCACCAAGACACGATGATTTGGAAGCTGTGAACCTCTCCAACTATTTGCAGCGGATAGTTGGAGAATGGTTTTAGACAGCTCGTTTATTTCATTTTATCCCAAATTGATTTGAGAAATGATTTCCGATCCTGATGATTTCCTTGTCTCATGACATGAGAGGCCTCACGAGGAGGTTCTATCCTTTCATCTTCATCTGTTTCGGTTGATATTTTGATAGAAGGCTTGATTTCTTCTTGCGTTTTATTTTCGGGTTGTTCGGACGGTTTTTCTTCTTTTATTATTGGTTGTGGACTTATTTTTCGATATGTTGTTGTTTGATTTTTTCCAGGTACAGAGTACACCTCTTGTGCTTGTTGAATATCTCGGAATGTAAATCTCCTTTTAAAGCGTTCATCTGCTTTCAATTCATGTTGATCATCAGCTGAAACGGTTGCTTCCGATTCCTCTTCTTTTGCAGTTACCTGCTCTTCCATTTTGGTTAATTGTTTTTTTAATGTATCAATCTCCGCTGCTTGTTGATCAATTTTTTCATCTGTATCGGAATGGGCTACCTGTTCTGAATCTTTGTTTTCATCCATCTCAACTCTAAACTCCTTTCCTTGCTCCAGTAATTTTTTTTCATTCTGTTCCTCTATGATGACAGGAGGTGCGGCACTATATTGTTCCGCTTTTTGATGGGATTCATCGACATGACGACCTCTTATTATCGTGTCATATAAATGGTCCAACAAGATGACAATATAATCAAAATTCTCTTGTTGTTTATTAATAATTTGTTCTGTTGCTGCTTGCCAATCGCTCCTGTCTTTCTCACTCACCTGTTTTGCTACAAGTCGTTCATTCAATTGGCTAATTTCACTTCGTAAATCTGCCTCTATATTTTGCATGGCTTTTAACTTTGTTCGTAACGCTACATTTAATTCTGCGTGCGGATTATGTTGCTCATTATATTGTTTCATTTGATCATGTAAATAAGCGATGTTCATCTCTTTGTTTTCTTTACCGATCCCCATCACCTCGTCACCTATTCGTTTATAAATAATCTATGTGAAGGCATAGGCAAACGTGACAATCGTCTGACCGTTTATCCAAACCATTTAATAAATAAATGGCCTTCCAACGTTCCTATTTCTAATAAATATACAAAACTAGGTGATATGCCGTAGCACATTCATCACAGATGACATAGTTTGTTAGAGAATAGATTGATCACTTTAATAAAGGAGTCTGATTGTTTATGAGTAAAGAACCACCGCAAATCCCACAAGAACTTTTATGTATAAATGCAGAAAAGGTTTATGACTGGGTCATTTTACAAGCTACTATTGACAATAATGTATTAGCTGCCGATCTTGGTCCATTGCCAATCGATCCGTGTGCTCCTACGGTAAGCAACTTAACAACGAATTGCTTTCTAGCGGATGTCAATGGAAATCCACTCCCACTTAATAGTGAGATCCCTGTTACTGAAGTCGGTGAAAGACAAGATCGCGACTTTATAATTGATGGTGCACAAGTTACCCTACAAAACGTTTCCTATCAAGAAACAATTTATTTAGTCGTAGAGTTTAGTGGATTAAATGCGACGACACCATTTATCGAACAATCACCACCCATTCCGATTGAATTACCGGACTCCGTCTTTTTATGTGCTCCAGAAGGCACTTCTTTAGTCGTCCGATTAACCGATTTGGATTGTAATGTTGGTGTAAATTGTACGGGGGGCGCGCTGACAAGTGTTGATATTCGTGTCAATCTTTGTCAAAGTGTGCAAGCTGTAACAAATGTTACCCTTGAATTAGTGGCTGACTTTTGCGAACCAAGGGATATTATTACTGAACAATGTACAACACCCCTTATTCCTCCACAATGTCCCATCTTATTTCCGGGCTAAGCCGAAGCATATTTTACGCATGTTGTGCATAACAGTAGAGAGGGGGTATCATTCCCCCTCTTTATTCATGTTGAAGGAGGTTTATCACAATATGGTCTTATCTGATTTAAAGATAAAATTAGCGCAATTTGAGGAAGAACTAGAACAAACACAAACAGCTATCAAAACGATCATGACCGACAAACAGACTACTCCGATTGATCATGTATATTGTTATTTTACACAATCAATCATGATCAATGAGCAAGCTAAAGAAAACGTATTGATTATTGGCAGTTTACACATACACAATAAATCAATTCATAATAAAAAAGACCCAACCATTCTTATTAAAATTACCGCAGACACCAACTTCCATTTCATCGGGAAGTTTAAGTCTGCGAAACAAGAACAACAAAATTTTACGTTTCAATGGGAGCGGCTTGATCTGGATCATTTAGATCCACATAATCATTATTGCTTCAAACCAACAGAAACGAAGGAGTTATTATCACAAGGACAATTATCTTTCCAAAACTTTCAATTAAAAGTACCGGTGAATACCGAATTAACGATTGAAGGATTTACATACTTTGATGGACAAAACGAAGGAGTAGCTGCTCTAAATTCGATTAACCTCAATGCATAAAAGAAAGGTGGTACATGGATTGGATCATCATGACAAACGGAAACTACGGGAACAAATTGAGTTAAGGCTAGAAACATGGTTGAAAGAAGACAATACAAACGACCAATTTACGGTCACGAGTAAAAGTGATACGACAATTATTCATATCGGCCAGCAGGATCCATTGAATTTGCTCCTCTATCTTTATTTACAAAGCAATGATTCACAAAGCTTATACGATGATGCGGATATTCGTTTGGAAATAGAAGTGTTACATGAAAAAATTAATCAATTGCAAAGGAAAAACAAAGAATTTATGCAAGAAATCGAGGGTCCATATCATCAAGATGAATAATTCACCCGGGGATCATACGCCAAAAAGGCTCTCCGAGGATAAAACAGCTGTTCCTCGAAGAGAGCCGATTGATCTGTTCACTCCGTGCATTATTTTAATTGGTAAACGCGCGCCTCATACGGTTTAAAGTTCAGTTGATCTCCTTCGTTATGATCACGATGTGGGTAATTACTCAATTCTAATGTTGCTGTTTTGCTCAGCAACTCTTCCGGACAGGAAAATATAACCTCTTCAGCGAATAAGTTTGTTATAATCACAAACTGTTCATCATCTAATGTGCGAGTATACGCATAGATGTGATCATGTTTTTCTAAAATAAGCTCGTACCTGCCGTAAATCAGGACGTCATATTTTTTTCTAAGTTGAATTAAGCGCTGATAATAATAATAAATCGATTGTTCATCTGCTAATGCTTTTTCCACATTAATATCTTGATAGTTGGGATTCACTTTTAACCATGGTTTTCCTGTTGTAAATCCGGCATTTTCATCTTTTGACCATTGCATCGGCGTCCGTGAGTTATCACGCCCATTCTTCCAAATAATCGCCATGATCTCATCATGGCTCTTCCCAGCCTCTCGTTCATTCTGATAGAGGTTTTTAATCGCGATATCATTATAATCATCAATCGAGTCAAATTGCACATTTGTCATGCCAATTTCCTGACCTTGGTAAATAAAAGGTGTTCCTTGCATAAGGAAATACATCGTTGCGAAACAGGTTGCCGCTTGCTCTCTTAATTCTTCATCATTGCCCCATGTTGACACCGAACGAGGCTGATCATGATTTTCGAGGAATAACGCATTCCACCCTACTCCCTCTAATCCATTTTGCCATTTGGTCAATGTTTTCTTTAGTCCATGAATATCCAATCCGCCTGTTACACTTTTTCCCCATAGATCAAGATGTTCGAACTGAAACACCAGATTGAATTTCCCTTCATCTTCCCCAACCCATTCAGCGGCATCTTCTATACGGACACCATTTGCCTCTCCAACTGTCATCACATCATAATGGTCAAATGTTTCTGTG
Organism: Virgibacillus sp.; assembly: GCA_035302925.1. Classification (GTDB taxonomy): domain Bacteria; phylum Bacillota; class Bacilli; order Bacillales; family Amphibacillaceae; genus CALAMD01. The sequence goes on from DATGSG010000127.1 coordinate 6,126, forward strand.
CGCAATTCTTCTAAAAACGTTTGAATACCAGGACGATTCATATGGCCTGCATAGGAGGGGACATATTTCTTCTGATCAGGGTTCGGCAAATCAGGAAATCCAGGTACCTTTTTAATATGTGAAATGGCATCAACACGAAATCCGTCAATCCCTTTATCCAACCACCAATTTACCATCTGATATAAATCATGACGGACAGCAGGGTTTTCCCAATTTAAATCAGGCTGTTTACGAGAAAAAACATGCATATAATATTCACCTGTCTTCGCATCATACTCCCAGGCCGGTCCACCAAAAATAGATTCCCAATTATTTGGCTCTGCTCCATTTTTGCCTTCTTGCCATATGTAATAATCTCGATATGGATTATCTTTAGCTGATCGAGATTCAATAAACCAAGCATGTTCATCAGACGTATGATTAATAACTAGGTCCATAATCAACTTCATGCCCCGGCGATGAACTTCTGTTAACAGCTCATCAAAATCACTCATCAATCCAAATTCAGCTGCAATCGCTTGATAATTGCTAATATCATAGCCGTTATCATCATTTGGCGACTCATAAATTGGCGACACCCAAATCACATCAATTCCTAATTCCTTAAGATAATCTAGTTTTGAAATAATTCCCTGAATATCTCCAATTCCATCCCCATTAGAATCCATGAAACTCCGTGGGTAAATTTGATAGGCTACCGCTTCTTTCCACCATTTTTTATTCATGATGTTTCCTCCTTTAAAATGAAGACACTTGAATGAATTTCATAATTAACATAACCTACTTTTTTATGGATCCTTGCTTCCCCCTTATTTCTTCTCCATGACATTTAAATACAACCGATAGAAAGCAGAGAAAGATATAAATGCAATCAGAGAACCCGTAAAAAAAGGCACGAACATGATAAATCCATTCAAACTAATATAAAATAATAAACCATTTGTAATCAGTATGACGAAAAACAACACCGGACTTCCTACTGTTAATAAAAATGCATTTCTGATTAGTATTAATAGTTTTTCCTGATAGTGAACACTAACTGAAAAGAAATGAATCGTGAATACATATAAAACCAGGCCAAGTATGAGAACGGCAAACATCAATATCGTACTCACGTCTTTAACATAGTAAAAATTAACGATCCAAATGACCCACATTCCGGTGATTATAAAACCACCAAATACACTTTTTTTATAGTTTTCCTTATAAAAACGAAGATACGTTTTGATTAAAGAGTCTTGTTCCTGATTTAAAATCCACTCACGAGCTAAAGCAAACATCGCTGTTGTCGCGGGGAAAAACATAAATGGTGTAGATACAATAAGAAGAAGGCTGACACGTAAAACATGGTCTGATTCCTCCGTAAATAAGATGTTTATAACGAGTATTACAATTGGAAGATTGAAGATAAACCAACACATATTTGTGACGGAGAAATTCATAAACCATTCACTTAGTTTAAATAATAGATTATTTTCTCGTTTCATCATTCATCTTCCCCTTTTGCATTGTTCTACCCAATGAACAGCGACTGATAGAAAAACATGGCTAGCCTCTTAATCGCTTAAAACTTGCGGCGTGGCTAGCAAAGCCCCACAAGACTCACGTTGTTTTATCTCTGTAGGAATGACTACACTTTTCTTTAATTCCGATGGTTCATTAATTTCATCGATTAAAGATTTACCTGATTCATAGCCAAGTTGATAGACTTTTGTATCGACAGATGTTAATGGTGGTACTGACAATTGGGCAATCATCGCATTATTAAAACTAATAATGCTTACATCATTTGGGACTTGAATTCCCCGTTTCTCTAATACTTGCAATACATGTAAAGAAACAAGATCATCGGTTACGACTAATCCTGTAGGTGGGCACGATAAATCCATTAGATCGTTGACCATTTGCTCCAATACTTGCGTTGAATTGTCGTGTTTACTATATTGCTCATCATAGATAAGCTTATTTTCGATAAGCGCAGTTTTATATCCATTGTAGCGAGCCACTGACACTTGATAATCCCTATCCCCACCAATAAAACCGATCCGCTCATGATTGAGATTAATTAAATGTGTTGTCGCCTCTCTCGCTGCTTCTACGTTATTATTATCGACATACATGACTTCATTATGATTTTCAAGCGGGCTTCCAATTAATACGAACGGGATCCCATGCTCCACTAAATAGGGAACAACTTGATCACCTTTTTTCGAGTAGGAGACGATCATGCCATCAACACGTTTTCCTTGCACCATCTTAATGACATCCTGAAAAATATCCTCCTCCGACTCTCCGGTTGTGAGCGTAAGATTAAACTCCATTTTGCTGCAATACGCACTTATTCCTCTAACAACTTCCGGAAAGAAGGGGTCATGCAATGATTCGCTCGTCGAATTCTTCATGACAATCCCGATTGTTTGTGTTTTCTTTTGCACGAGAACACGGGCATTATGATTTAAATGATAGCCCAATTCATCGATTACTTTACGTACTTTTATTTTTGTCTTTTCACTAATTCGCGGACTATCAGAAAGCACTCTGGAAACGGTTGAAGGTGCTACATTTGCTTCTTTTGCTACATCTTTGATTGTTACACTCATGGCTACACCTCTCTAAGAAACCGATTTAAAACATTCATTGCAAAATGATCATAATCACGGACTGCATGGATGTTGCGCGACTACTTTACTGCTCCTTCTGACACCCCTTCGATAATTTGCTTCTGCGCAAAGAAATAACCAATAATGACAGGAATAATCGCAATCGTCAGTCCAGCTAAAGCTAAATGCCATTGTTTCGTATATTGTCCAAAGAAATAAAACATTTTCAGTGGAATCGTTGCATGGCTTTCTGATAAGACAAGTGACGGTAGTAGGTAGTCATTCCAGATCCAAATCACATTCAAAATCGCAACTGTCACTGATATTGGTTTTAATAACGGAAAAATAATATATCTAAATGTCTGAAATTTATTAGCACCATCAATAATAGCTGCTTCATCAAGTGATACTGAAACACCCGTCATTGCCCCATGATAAAGGAAGATTGATAAACTCGATCCGAAGCCAAGATACATAAAAATTAATCCTACCCGGTTTAGCATTTCTACTTTACCAAAAATGGATACAAGTGGAATCATAACCGATTGAAATGGAATCAACATGGCCGCAACAAAGACAAGCAATAGGATGCCACTTAATTTACTCGTATTTCTAGCGAGTGCATACCCCGCCATAGAAGAAAAGATAATAATAATGGCAACACTTACGCCTGTAATCAATAGAGAGTTAAACAATGAGTTCGCAAAATCTAAATCGATAAAAGCCTCAATAAAGTTCTCCATCGACAGCGCTTCTGGAAATCCAAGAACATCCGTAAAGATTTCCTTCTTTGACTTAAATGCGTTCACAATCATCATATAAAACGGGGTTAACCATAATAATCCAAGGATGATCCCGAAAATTTCTACCAAATAAAGTTTTCGATCTCGATACATTAGAGATCAACCTCCCGTTTTTTATTATAATAAACTTGTGTTAAGGCAATCGCCGCTACCATAATGAAGAAGATAACCGCTTTCGCTTGACCATAAGCCATTTCATTCGCACTGAATGCTGTATTAACAATTTCCATTGCGACCATTTGTGTTGATTCAAAAGGCCCTCCACCAGTTAATGATAAGTTTTGATCATAGATTTTGAATGAATTTGACAAGGTTAAGAACATACTAATCGTAAATGCTGGAGCGATGAGAGGAAAAGTAATGTTTCGGAACTTTTGCCAACTACTTGCCCCATCAATTTCCGCTGATTCAATTAATTCTTTCGGGACATTTTGTAAATAGGCGATATAGATAATCATAATATAACCCGCCATTTGCCAACATGTTAAAATAACTAAGCCCCAGAATCCTGTACCTGTGGTTGATAGCCAGCCTGTTAACGCTTCGATTCCTAGCTTTTGACCAATATCACTAAATACATTAATGAAAATAAACTGCCAGATAAAACCTAAAATCAAACCACCGATCAAATTCGGCATAAAAAAGATCGTTCTTAAAAAAGAATTTGATTTAATATTTCGGGTGACAAGCATGGCTAAACCGAGTCCTATAAAATTCAGTAAGAAAATCGTGATGACCGAAAACTTAAGCGTAAACCAAATCGAATCTAAGAAACGGGTATCACTTAGCAAGTTCTTATAATGTTCAAAGCCAATGAATTTTGTTGCGGTTAACCCATTCCAATCTGTAAAGGAATAAAATGTACCATAAACTAAGGGCGCAACGACAACAAGACCAAGGGCGATTAGAACAGGCGTTAAAAACAGCCAAAATGAAACGTCCTTGTTTCGCATGCAACTCACTCCCATACATCTTTTTGTAATTCATTAGGAATGAATTTCATAATTACTGCAACCAACTATGTCACTTCACTGCTGGAGTGGTATAGTTATAAATAGGGATTATGAAATTCATTAATTATGACAAGCTAATAAACAATGTTGTCATCGTTTATTAGCTTGTCCATGATCTATTTACTTTCTTTTCTCTTCCCATTTTTCAATAGCATCAGCTTCTACTTCTTCCCATGTCATTTCACCAGATAAATATTCTTGCATATTGGCTCCAATCACAGCTTCACCCCATGGATTACTCGGATAACCGGCAAAGACCCAACCAATTGTTTTTCCTTCTGAAGCATATTCATAAATATCACGTGATAATGGATCAGCAATTTTATCTGTATCATATCCTTCATAGGCTGGTATGAATTTAAAGTCATTCAAGACAGACTCTTTACCGATATCTGATGTGTACATCCAATCTAAGAAGTCTTTTGAAGCTTCAACTTCAGCATCATCTGCCTTGCCATTGACTGCCCAGTAGTTTGGAACACCTACAGGTAGACTGCCCTCTTGTCCTTCAACTGGAATCGGTAATAAGCCTATGTTTTCAGCAAGTTCCTCATCCATTTCTTCAATTGATGGATATACCCAATTCCCTTGTTGAATCATAGCGACCCGTTCCAATGAGAAGTATTCTTCGACTTGCTGTGAATAATCTAAACTTAATACAGGTTGAACAGAATATTCATTTTGCAAATCTAAGAACTGCTTCATTTCATCTCCTTGCTCAAATTTAACCGTATCCGCTTCAAACGCAGCAATGACATCATGGTCAAATTCTGGCGCTAGGAATGTATTGGCTAAATGGTCTCCCAAAACCCATGCCTCTTTACCTGGCAATGCAAAGACCCCTTCAATATCTAATTCTTCTTTTTTATCATCCAATATTTTCACGGCTGCTTCTAAATCCTCAAAAGTAAGAATCTCTTCTGGATTAAGCCCAGCTTCTTCAAACATTGCTTTATTATAAATTAATCCATATCCTTCTTGGTTAAACGGTAACCCTAGAACTTTATCGCCATCTTCCACAGTTGTGAGTGTGCCTTCAAGTGCAGCTTCAGCCGCATCTGTGTCAGCTAAATCTGTTAAATACTCTTCATAATCAATCACATCTTGTGGACCTGTTACGTTAAAGATATTTGGTTCATCACCTGATGAGAATTCCGATTTCAGTACAGGAGCATATTCCGTACCTCCACCTACTGTTTTTACATTGATCGTTATATTAGGATGTTCATCTTCATACATTTTTACAAGATCCTCGAACTGGTCTTTAAATTCTACTTTCCCTTGAAAAATATCGATGGTGACTTTTTCTCCAGACTCTGAGTCTTTTGTATCATCTGATGATGAACAAGCCACTAAAAAGAGACTCAGTGCGATGAATACAACCGCTAACTTTGAAAATATACGTTTTCCTTTCATATTAACTCCACTCCCCTTTTTTATTATGACAAGACATATCCAATGAATTCGTTTGCATAAATAGTCGTGGTTTATCATATATACATATGTCTTTGTGCAAACTCATCCAGATAGATATACAGTTTAGTAATTAGTTTCTATGAAATCGTTTGCACTAATTACTGCTTAAAGAATAACATGATCAAATTAAAATAACAAGTTTTATTGAACGAATTTCATAATTTCCAAAATCAGCAGCATCGGTACAGTAAGTAGTTAAGGACGGTTCAACGAAACTACATATTGTATCGGTGTTGCACTAAACCCATATTATGAAATTCATTATTATTAAATGAAATTCATTCACGTCATTAATAAACAAGAGATGACCATAAGCAGTCATCCCTTGTTGTTATGAACGGTAATCATGATTATCAATCAAGCTCTACCTCGATCACTTCGCCTGTATTGGCATCTACTTTCACTTCATATTTTGGACCTTGTGTAGATACAATATCAACTTCATAAATCAAACGCCCATATTTACTTTCTAACTCGGCTTTGACAACTTGCCCAGGCATCTGTTCACGGGAAATTCCGATGGCTTCTTCCATCGTGATTTGCCGGTATATATGTTGATGCTGTGGAGGATAAGCCATTTCTGGATAAGGTTGATCTCCATATCCTTGATACCGTTGTTGGTGCTGTTGTTGCGGATGATAGGGATAATAATGCCGCATCGTCCATTCTCCTTTTTTTATTATTATTTACACCGATTACTGAATTTCATAATTCCTATTTACAGCTAGATCACTCCAACATATAGTTGTATTGGCATAGCTTTTGATGGTAATTATGAAATTTATTCCGATACGTATTATCGTATGCATACGCCTATAAGGAGTGAATCGATATTTCATTGTAAATTTATCGGGTGTACAAGAAGATGCCTTGATTCTCGAAGCATAATAAAATGGACGAACCCCACTAATGGGAGTTCGTCCATTTTTCACTGTGCATTTAACTTATAATCCAAGTTTTTCTTTCACTTCTTTAATTTGATCCAGATGTCGCAATTCGTGGTAACCTACAAAAGGAATATATTGTTTTAGGCTCAAATCCCCAAAAGCAGGATGTGGGTATGATTTCGATTCCAACAGTTGCTCATCAGCTTCCTTAGCAAGTGTCTTCAATCCTTCATGGGTCCCAGCTAATCGCTGTTTTAATTCAACAAGTGTCAGGAAGTCATCTCCAGGAACTGCAAAATCGGGTGCATCGACTTTGACATCACGATTTGTCGACATTTCTATTGGTTTATCCTCTACTTCTTCAGGTTCACCCGCTTTTAATTGATGCTTGATTGTTTTGGTGATCGCACCTTCCATTAAATACAAATGCTCTAATATCTGTTTAATTGACCAGACATCAGCAGCGGGCTTTTTGTTTAGCTCTTCATCAGATAAACCTTCTACCTCAGCCCATATTGCTTCACGTGCTTGCTCATTGATTTTCATATCCATTTTTATCGCTCCTTCAAACAATTTCCCTTTATTATAACACACCCATAAATGAAACCAACCAGGCATCAGGACTCTATTTAGATTGCCATTATCGATTGATGCTAGAAATGGCTCATACCACGTATTCCGAAAAAGCGGCTTCATGTTTAGGAAATAATCATAAATAAATTTGCTTAAGGAATCGAAATATCGGCCTCTTTAAAAGCCTCAATCACTTGCTTCCGCATATCCCGTTCACATTCCCATTGCAAACCATTTTCCGTCTGTCCGACGATGCGAAGAACGATGTCGGTGGATTCAATACTCTGCACACCAATGGCATGAGGACCATCTTTAAAGCGGCTATCTTTTTGAAAGGCGCTACAAATCTGTTCCAAAATGGCAATAGCCTGACCGATATTTTCTTTATTCTCGTTATAACTAATCCCAATGTCTACGAGGGCTTGCATATTGCCTCTTGAATGGTTCGCAACCCCTTCGATATATCGGTTGGGAACATAATTTAATGTCCCATCAAAGCTACGAATTTTGGTCGTGCGTAAACCAATTTCTTCTACGATTCCATCATACCCAGCCGTCGTCACATAATCATCGATTTCCAGCTGCTGTTCAATTAAAATGAAAAAACCTGTCACAACATCACTGACTAACCCTTGCGCCCCGAATGCAACTGCTAAACCTAATACACCTGCACCCATTATTAAAGGACCGATTTCCACACCGATCGTAGAAAACAACATCAGGACCATAAAAAACAGAGCTGTATAAGAAAACACATTAACAAGTAATTTATCAAGTGTCTTTATTCGACCAGGTGATACATTCTTATTATGTGCAAATTTCTGAAGTGATTTTTCAATAATTTTCTTACCAGCTGTCAATGCGATTAAATATACGATAACTAACAATGCCATTTTTAATAGAATGCTAACGATCTTAGCTACATCAATCTCCATACCGAACACTTCCAGCACATGAAACACCCCTTACCATTAATGAAACAATGGTAACTTAATTAAATGAGACATTCAAGGGGACAGTCCCCCGTTACGTTAGCACGCTATTGTGGCGGGGGACTGTCCCCAAGTATTTCTCGCGTTTTGCTTAGTATTTCTTCGTCCTTTAAGCGGAATTTAAATTCGACGCGTCGTGAGGAGTCTGCATGGTAATTGCCTTCTTCATCTGTTCGATAATCTGAATAAGCTTTACTATTTACCGTTAGTTTTTCTTCTAAATGAGCTTGGATATGTTGATAAGGGAAGTCCTCACTTAGAAGATAGGAGGCGACACTATAAGCTCGATCTTGGGCCAGCTCTAGATTATATAAATAGCCTCCATCCCGATCTGTATGTCCTTCGATGATAATTTCAGCAATATAATCGTCATACCCACTTTCTAATAATATATCTAAATAGGTAGGTACAAAATCATCTAAAAAACTAAATGAATCCTTCTTTAAATCAGCTTCATCATAGGAAAATAAAATCTCCGTATTAAAAATAATCGCTCCTGTTTTCTCATCTACTTCAATCCCATAAGGCGAATCAGCAAATTCTTCTTTTAGTTCACTCACAAGCTCTGCACGTACGCCCATAATTTGATCAATTGTCCGCTTCATCTCTTCAATTTGCAATGACTTAATAACCATCATCGTAATAAAAATTAAAATAAAACAAAGTAATATCGTTGTTAATAAGTCTGTAAATGACGGCCAAAATTGTCCCTCTTCCTGCTCCCCTTTAAATAGTCGTTGGTATTTATGATTCATTTTGATTCCAACCAACTTGACGATCGATAGGGATCGGTTGTTGTGACAATGTGCTTAGATTTCGATTGAGTGCATGAAGTTCTCGTCCTACTTCTTGCAGCAGCCGCTCCACTGAACGTGATTGACTCTGTTGCCTATCCGCAACGATTTGCCTGATCTCCATAAACTCTCGCTTGATGTCTCCACTCGTTTGTTCCATTGAATCCCCAATTTGCCGAATAACTTGATCAAGTTTCAGACCAAAAGTTCCTTCAACTTGTGTCATATAATTCGCTAGTGTATCTTTTAAAATGCCGACACTTGATTCCAATTGCTGTTCCCGTTGATTAAACTTCTGGCCCATTTGGGAAAGGACTTGATTGATTTCCCGAATCAAGTCATTGTTTGCTTTCCCCATCTGTTCATAGGAACTAGAGGCATCCCGTACTAGTTTTTCAAATGTAGCGGATTCGGTTGCATGATCCTTTAAATGATGGCTAAATGATAAATTAAATTCCTTCAATTCTTGAAACCGATCGACTAATAAATCTTTATGCACCGTTTGTGTTTCATTAATCACATCAAGTGCTTCGGGAAGTTTTACAATTGAACTGCCCAATTGATTAAATCCTGTTGTCAGTTCGCTTAGATTCGTATTCACCTGACCAATCTTCATACTAAGATCACTTCCAAATATTTGTTTAAACGTTGCATTATGTTTCCCCATTGTTCCGACTAGCTCGTCACCCTGCTGCATGATTTGATTGAGCATCCGCTGACTCCCTGCCTGCTCTTCGAGGAAAGAATCTGTAAACCCCTCGAATTCATCGACTGATCTTGAAAATTGCTGCAAAGAATCGATTTGCGTTTGCGCAACCTCTAGGTTTTTTTGTGTGGTTTGCTCGAACGCTTCTGTTATCCGTTCATTTTTACGGTCCATCTTTTTAAAATAGGTAAATAAAGAAGCGAAGTTTTTATTCAATTCATTCGTTCCTTTACCAAAGCCATCTGTCACCATTTTCATTTGTTGGAAAAGCTCCTGAAAGTCGTCCAAATTATGAGATAGACCCTCATTAAAAGTAGCCAGGTCCTCTGCTGATTTCTGTAAACCAGTCGTATATTCTTGAAACCCTGCAAATGCCTGTACAATACTTTGTAAAGAGTCTTGGTTTGTTGCTTGTAAAGAAAGAATCGATTCATTCATCGTTTCCGACACGGCAATGAGCCGACTCATGCCTTCCTGTTCATCGCGTACTAAATTTGATTCTACCATTAACATCAAATCCGTTAACATATATTCAGTATTTAACATTTTCACCAGTATCGTCATAATCAGGGAAAAGCCCATTCCAAAAATACTCGTATAAAACGCGACATCAATTCCTGATAGAACATTCGCCACATTTTCCACAAGTTGATCCCCACCCGCATTGATGCTCCCAAGTGAGATCGTAAGCCCGATAAAGGTACCCAATACTCCTAATAATATAAAGATCGATACCGTCATTTGAATCAATTTAATTAAATTAATAACGGGTATATGAAACACCCGCCAGCTCGAGAATCTTTCTTGGACAAAGGTTTCAACATAAGTACCTTCTCGGTGTTCCAACTTATCAAATTGTTTTTGAATAGATTGTAACGGTTCAATATCCATGCGGTTCGTTTCTTTTAAATAATTACGCGTTTTACGAAGTCTGACAAACAAGGCAACATGTACAAATAAGGTAATGACAAAGGTAATCATCAACACCATAAATATGAATTCAATAATTGGGTTAGCTAACATCGCAGTTGCTTTCTCTTCGCTTGTAAAGATTTCGAGAATGGCTTGTACCATTATTTCTCCTCCTACTATAAAGTTTATTCGCATTCTTGTGCCCTTACGTTCTGTTTCTATATAGGTATTCGATGCTTGACCGATTCATGAATTTTCCTCTGGTAGACAGCTCAAAAAAAACAAGATCAAATCATGATCTTGTTTTGTAGAGCCAAATATGATTGATGCTCCCCGGCTGAAACAGGCTGCACAACCAACTTCATCAAGAAAAATGATGAAATAAAAAAGCGCCATAACTCTAGATGACTAAAGTTATCGCGCTGTATCATTTATTATTTGATTGGTTCGATTGATTTGATGACCCGTTCATCTCCATCTTCCCGATACGTATAGGTGACCTTCTCATCTTCGGTAAGCTTATCCACATGATCCCGAGCACCCATACTTAATTGGAAGGCAACCGGTCCATCGTCTGTTTCAATTTCAATGGTATGAACATCAGCTTGCCCGTTATAAATACCGGTTTCGGTCAGGACTTCTTCATTCTGATCATCTGCTTGCTCATCTGATTGACCTTGCTCTTCGTCTGTTTCTATTGGACGGTCATCTTTATCTTTTTGTTCAACTGCTGGCTCTTCATTCGGCTCAGTTACCTTCTCTCCGCCACCACACGCAGTAAGAACAAGAAGCATCGCCAACATCATCGTGAATAGTAGATGTCTAATCATCATCACACTCCTTTGTTTACCCTTATACTAGTTTACCCATTCTCATTGTTTTTTAAAACGAGCTCATGGTAATAAATAAAGTAAGACACAGAAGAAATGAGATGCCGTTCCCGCCATGACGAATAAATGCCAGACAGCATGATGGTATTGAAAACCACGCCACATATAAAACACCGCGCCAACCGTATAAAAAATTCCGCCTGCGACAAATAAGATAACACCATTACTCGGTAAACTCTCTATGATTTGATTCCAGCCAAGAATGACCATCCAGCCCATGGCAATATAAAGAATAGTCGAGGTGAATAAGTACTTTTTAACAAAAAAGGCTTTGAAGATCGTACCTACAATCGCAAGTCCCCAAACAATTCCGAACATTGTCCAACCTAACTTCCCTTGAATAACAAGAAAAGTAAAGGGGGTATAGCTTCCCGCAATAAACAAATAAATCGCGGAATGATCAAATATTTCAAATAAATCCTTCGCTTTCCCTTTTGGAAGCGCATGGACCATTGTCGAAGACATATATAAAATCACCATGGTTGACCCAAATATCGTGAAACTCACAATATGCCATGCGTTTCCATCTAAAGAGGAATACACAATCAGAACAATCAAACCAATAATGCTGAATAAAGCACCAATCCCATGTGTTATCGCATTGGCTATTTCCTCACCTTTTGAAAAAACATGCGTTTTCGCCAAAAAATCATCCCTTTAGACATATGTGAAGACATATCCACATATGAGCTTATTGCTTCTCACTAGGCTCTTTTCGATCGTAAAATACTTTATCTACATTATACTTTGCTTTGAGTTCATTAATAATATACGTTTCGTAAATATCTCGATCTGCAGGCTCTTCTACAATGCAAACATCAATTTTAGTTATTTCGTCCCGGTGATTTTTTACAACAGACACTTTATTTTCAAAATGCTTCTTAATTCTTTGTCTTAATTTTCTAGCTTTACCAACGAATAATAACTCCTCTTCATCATTATAAAACATGAAGATTCCGCCCTTATCTCTTGGGATCAAGTGAAATTCAGTAAATCCGTAAATATTACTTTCTTCTGGTGCATCTTTTTTTGTAATCGTAACATCCGCTGTTGGGATCGTTATGTTTATCATATAAGCCACTTCCTCTTCTTATTCTACTCTTCATACTATCACAATTATTCCGTTGTACAGATGAATCATACATATATTTCCGTAAAAACTGATTACCTTTTCTGCACTCGCTTCCCTTTTGGTGCGGCATATCCACGTTCATATATTCGACCTTTCTTAATGTTACACGAATCTAATAACAAATCGACTGAATCTGTTTCATATTCCTCCATCGCTTTGTGAAATACTTTCCACGCTACTCTTGCATCCTCTAAAGCATGATGATGTTCGAAGATAATATCATAATAAGTAGCGATTGTATTTAACTTATGATTCATTAAATGAGGCCAAACTTTTTTTGCTATATTTCGTGTACAGAGATAATCAAATTCTGGATATGGAAGATTGAAATAATCCAACGTGTGCCTAATCACACTCATATCAAAACTAGCATTATGTGCAATAACGAGATTATCAGCAAGATAACGATGCAAAATTGGCCACAACTCCACAAATGTAGGCGCATCGACTACATCATGTGGCTGAATTCCATGAATGCCAATATTAAATGATGTAAAGGCCATTTGTGGATTGATCAAACTATAAAACTCATCAACAATCCCAGTTTCATTTGCAATCACAATCCCAATCGCACAGGGACTAAATCGCTTTTCATTCGCTGTTTCAAAATCGATTGAAATGATATTCATTTGAACGCTTCTCCTTCCATTCCTATCCTCGTGCGAACCATTATACCACTTCCAGACAAAAAATCATGCCCACACCACCTTAAGAACCAGCTAACTTCAGCGCTCGACCCCCGGGGTTCAGCGCACACACCGGGATGTTCAGCGCTATTCCCAGATCTTCAGCGGAACACAATACTCCAGCGCACACACCGGATTGTTCAGCGCTCGACCATGAAACTTCAGCTCTAACCCCAGATCTTCAGCGCACTACGCGGATTATTCAGCGCGCTGCATACACAGTGCAGGCTTTGCCCAGTTTTCCGCATTTTCCTATTGTTTCAAGCCGTGAATCTCATCTTCCGTCAACTCACGCCAATGGCCGAGTTCCAGCTCACCCAGATCAAGGTGTTTGATTCGCACGCGCTGTAATTCGGTGACGGTGTATTGAAAACGTCGACACATTCGCCTAATTTGCCGATTTAATCCTTGCGATAAAGTAATTTTAAATCGGTA
>DATGSG010000128.1:0-9582 GCA_035302925.1 Virgibacillus sp.
CAGTGTATTCCTAATCTCACTACGAGCAGGCGGAACGGGCTTAAACTTAACGGGGGCAGACACGGTTATTTTATATGATTTATGGTGGAACCCTGCAGTTGAAGATCAGGCAACAGGCCGAGCACATCGTTTTGGCCAGAAGAATGTTGTTCAAGTCATTCGTTTAATTACAGAAGGAACGATTGAGGAGAAAATTTATGATTTACAACAGAAAAAACGCGAGCTAATTGATCAAGTTATCCAGCCTGGGGATTCCATGCTTTCCAGCTTAACAGAGGAAGATATTCGTGGTCTCTTAAGCATATAGTAAAGGGCTACCCTTGAACTCATCGTACAGGAGGAACTTTGCGCACATTTAACACGTTATTTCATAGCGAAATAGCGTGTTTTTTTTGATCATTCAGTGTATATGAATGAAAGCCTTCATCCAAGTGATTTTACCCAGAAACTGATCCATAAACCATACAAAAAAGGATTAGAGAGTATTCTCTAATCCTTTTCAAGTACGCATGATTTCGTCCAGCCGAAGTCATAGAAGTGTTTTTGCTTCGCGGATTTATTAACGCGTTGGTTGGTGTTCACCAGACGCAATCTCTTCCATATAGTGACAAGCAGATACATGTCCATCCTGCATGAGATCGGTTTGACGTAATTCTGGTTCCTCATTTTTGCACTTATCTGTTGCAAATGGACAACGCGTATGGAAACGGCATCCAGTGGGAGGATCAATCGGTGATGGTACATCACCGGATAAGATAATACGCTCCTTTTTATGATCAACATCAATACTCGGAATGGCTGATAATAGAGCTTTTGTATAGGGATGTTGAGGATTGGTAAATAAAGACTTTTTATCCGCAACCTCTACAAATTTACCTAAATACATCACGATGACACGATCCGATATATGACGAACAACTCCGAGATCATGTGAAATAAAGAGATACGTTAAGTTCATCTCTTTTTGTAATCTTTTTAAAAGGTTAATTACTTGTGCTTGAATCGATACATCCAATGCCGAAACAGCTTCATCACAAATAATAAGTTCTGGATCGACAGAAAGCGCACGAGCAATCCCAACTCTTTGTCGTTGTCCACCACTAAACTCATGGGGAAATCGATCGGCCTGATGTTGCCCGAGTCCAACTGTTTCCATGAGTTCGATGATTTTCTGATCTTGTTCCTTTTTAGGTACCAGGTTTTGGATTTCCATTGCTTCTGCTAGAATCTGTCTAACCGTTTGACGTGGATTCAGGGATGCATAGGGATCCTGGAAAATAACTTGCATCCGTTTACGATTCTCACGCATTTTCTTTTTATTAAAAGAAAGTAGATTCTCGCCATCGAATTCGACTTCGCCATCAGTTGGTTCATCAAGACGGAGAATGGATCGACCAGTCGTCGACTTCCCACAACCAGATTCACCAACAATACTAACTGTTTCACCTTCATAAATGGAAAATGTGATTCCATCAACAGCCTTGACATGATTGACTGTTCGTCCAAGAAATCCACCTTTGATCGGGAAATGTTGTTTTAAATCTTTTATTTTAAGAAGTTCTTTCTGCATGAACATCTACCTCCGAATCGCCATCCCATTCATCTGAATAGATCCAACAGCGAATTTGATTACCATTTTCATCGACTTCTAAATCAGGAATACGCTCCTTACAAATCTCACTTGCAAATGGGCACCGAGGAGCAAAGCGACAGCCGACTGGCATTTCTTCTGGACTCGGTACAGCCCCTTTGATGACAGGTAAATCCCCTTCTACATCATGATCATGTGGAGGAATCGAATTTAATAAGCCAACTGTATATGGATGTTTAGGCGATTTAAAGATCGTTTTTACATCTGCATACTCAACAATCCGTCCGCAATACATCACAGCAACATAATCACATGTTTCGGATACAACACCAAAATCATGAGTAATAAATAAAACGGACATGCCCAAGCGTTGTTGTAAATCTTTAATCAATTCAAGAATTTGGGCCTGAATCGTTACATCAAGAGCTGTTGTTGGTTCATCCGCAATGAGCAACTCAGGATTACAAGCAAGCGCCATGGCGATCATAATTCGCTGCCTCATACCCCCAGAAAGTTCATGTGGGTATTGATGTACGCGTTTTTCTGGTGAAGGAATACCGACGAGCTTTAGCATATCGATGGAACGTTCTAATGCCCGCTTTTTATTTAACCCTTCATGGATTTTATAGGACTCACTAATTTGTTGACCAACCGTATATGTTGGGTTTAGTGAGGTCATAGGCTCTTGGAAAATCATTGATATTTCTTTACCGCGGATCTTACGCATTTGTGCATCCGTCTTTTTAAGGAGATCTTCATCTTTAAAGATGATTTCCCCACCTGTCACCTTGCCAGGATCATTAATTAATCGTAGCAAAGATAATGCTGTAACACTCTTTCCAGAACCAGATTCACCAACAATCCCAACTGTTTTCCCTTTAGGTAGGGAGAATGATACGCCATCAACAGCTCTCACTTGTAAATGCTTTGTGAAAAAGGAAGTTTCCAGCTCATTTATGGTTAGAATATTATCGTTATCTTTCAATTCTATGGTCATTTGATTTCCCACCTTTTATGAACTTACTAATCTTTCGATCTATTAGGATGAATTTCTTAATTGTCAAAATCAGCCACATCGATAAGGATGTGGCACTAAACCGGTATTTTGACATTCAGTAATTAATTTAAATCAATACGTTTGTTTAAGAAGTTGTATGAAATATCAACAATCAAGTTGACAAGTACAAACAATAACGAGACGACTAAAATGGTACCTTGAGCAATTGGGAAATCCCTTGCTAAGATGGAGTCGATAATCAGCATCCCCATTCCATTAATCGCAAACACGGTTTCTGTCAAAACAGTACCGCCTAAAAGTCCACCAAACTGTAGCCCAACAACCGTGACAACTGGGATTAATGCGTTTTTAAGAGCGTGACGATAAACAACAACTCGTTCTTTCGCACCTTTTGCCCGTGCCGTTCGAATATAGTCTTGATCGATTACGTCGAGCATACTTGATCGTGTCATGCGCGCAATAATCGCTGCACCACCTGTTCCTAATGTGATGACTGGTAGAACGAGCTGGCTAAAGCTTCCCCATCCCGAAGGCTTGAACCATCCGGTATTTTCAATGAATGGGATCCAACTGGGGAGATCAAAGCCGATCGCGAACCATTGAATCAACATGAGCCCAAGCCAAAAGTTAGGCATCGAAAGTCCGAAGAGCGCGATGACCATTAAGGAAACATCGGCAAATGAATATCGCTTTACAGCCGAAATAATCCCGGCAATCAAGCCCATGAAAACACTTAATATCGTACTATATACAGCGAGTTCAACCGTGACCCAAAACCGACCACCAATTTCTTCCGTAACGGCTCGTCCACTTCGAACCGAACTACCCAAGTCACCTTGAACAGCATTTGTAACATATTTTGCATATTGAACAGGTATCGGCTCATTAAGTCCTAATTTTTCACGGATATTCTCGACCTGTTCCTTAGGTGCGCTTTCACCAGCCATGATTTGAGCGGGGTCCCCTGGGATTAAGTGCATGAGACTAAATACAATGATCGTAACACCGATGAGAACCGGAATCGTTTGAAGTAAACGTCTTATGATATATGTGAACAATTTATTACACCCCTCACTAGTCTTTCATTTTAGGATCAAGCGCATCCCTTAATCCATCACCAAGAATATTAAATGCTAAAACAACGACCACGATTGCCATACCAGGGAAGAAGGCAACATGTGGAGCGTTATATAAGTAATTTCGCCCATCACTTAACATCGCACCCCATTCAGGCATCGGTGGCTGTGCACCAATACCAAGAAACGATAACCCACTAGCCGCTAATATTGCAGTAGCAATATTTAGTGTAGCTTGTACGATGAGTGGAGAAGTAACGTTTGGTAGAATATGTTTAAAAATAATTCGCGCATCACTTGCCCCCAATACCTTAATTGCATCGATATATTCAAGGTTTTTAACGGCAAGAGTTGAGCCTCGAACAATTCGTGCGAAGACCGGTACTGAAAAGATCGCGACAGCAATAATAACATTATTCAGACTTGCACCTAAAACACTAACAATGGCTAATGCTAATAGAATACCTGGAAATGCTAATAAAACATCCATACATCTCATAATAATCATGTCTGTACGCTTCCCATAATATCCTGAAATAATGCCGAGGAAAACTCCGACTGTTGCACCTAAGATAACCGAGAAAAAACCTATGTATAAGGTAATCTTCATGCCATGGATGATTCTACTCAGAATATCCCGACCGAGGTGATCTGTCCCAAACCAATGATCTACTGATGGTGGTGCAAGCTTATCCACCATAATCTGCGTGTTTGGATCATAGGGCGCAATAAAAGGCCCAATAATAGCGATTACAATAAAAAACAAGATGAGAAACCCGCCAATCATTGCGGCCTTGTTTTTTTGAAGTTTATTATAAAAGCTCTTCCAATTCTGAATTCGAGGATTAGATGGCTTATATAATGTTGTGGTATTGTCCAAACCTTGTTTGCTCATGATTCAATTTACACCCTTTCTCACCGATTGCTAAAATCTATTACTATTCATAACTAAGAAACTATTCTATCGATTATAGCACGGATGTGTTTTTTTACAATAAAAGTTGAAAGTTTACAAACAAGTTGAATTATTGACTTATTTAAGGTAGATTGTATTTAGATTACATGAATAGATTTTAGATTATTCAATTAAAAGGGGGATACATTAATGAGGAAGATGTCTAAAAAGTCACTTCTACTGATTGCAATGGCTCTACTATTCAGTGTTATTATTGCAGGATGTGCAAGTGAACCTGACGATGATGCATCGAAGGATGACAAAGATAGTGGAGAAACAGCTGATAAAGGTGAAGAAGGTGGCGAGCTGATAATCGCTGCTTCTGCAGATGCCGTTTCATTAGATCCAGCAGGTTCAAACGATGTGCCGTCAAGTAATGTTCAGGAGAATATCTATGAATCTCTCACGAAACAAGACGAGAATATGGAAGTACAACCAAGTCTAGCAACAGAGTGGGAAGCTGTTGAAGACAATGTTTGGGAGTTTAAGCTTCGTGAAGGTGTAAAATTCCATGATGGTACAGATTTTAATGCGGAAGTAGTTAAAGCAAATATTGACCGTATTATTGATCCTGAAGTAGGATCACCTAGGTTTTTCTTATATGAAATGGTAACAGATATTGAGGTTGTAGACGATTACACAGTTCGCTTTACAACAGAGTATCCATTTGCACCATTACCAGCACACCTTGCACATAGTGGTGGGGGAATGGTTTCACTCGATCTCATTGAAGAAGATTATAAGGCAATGGAAGAAGATTCGAAAGACGCGGGAACAATTATTAACGAAAAACCTGTCGGTACAGGGTACTTTAAATTTGATGAGTGGAAACCAGGTGAGTACATCCGTTTAGCGAATAATGAGGATTATTGGGATGAGCCTGCACTACTCGATACAGTCGTTTTTAAAGTTGTTAAAGAAGACCTAACACGTGTGGCTGAAATTGAAACAGGAGATTCACATATAGCAGATCCATTAAGCCCTTCCGATGTGGCACAAATTGAATCATCAGATGAGATGAGTGTAAATCAACAAGGAAGTGTCAGTTTAAGTTATATTGGTTTCAACATGGAGAAAGAGCCTTTTGATGATGAACGTGTACGCCAAGCCATTTCAATGGCAATCGATAAAGATCAAATTATTGATGGAATCTATGATGGATTTGGTGAACCTGCAATTGGTCCAATTCCACCAGATGTTCTTGGTTACGATGAAAGTGTATCTGGTTTAGATCATGACCTTGAGAAAGCCAAAGAATTACTTGCAGAAGCGGGTTATGAAGATGGCTTCTCGACAACGATCTGGACGAATGATGACCGTGAACGTGTTGATACAGCGACAAACGTTCAAGCCCAGTTAAAAGAAATTGGGATTGATGTGAAAGTGGAAGAGCTCGAATGGGGTGCGTATTTAGAGCAGACAGCAAATGGGGAGCATGAAATGTTTGTACTTGGTTGGTCATCCGTTACAGGTGATTCTGATTATGCCATGTACCCATTATTCCACTCTAATAACCTAGGAGATCCGGGTAACCGTACATTTACAGTAGATGAAGAGTTAGATGAGTTACTTGATGAAGGACGTCAAGAACCAGATGAAGATAAACGTCTAGAAATTTATAGTGAAGCACAAGAGATGCTCGTTGATATTGCTCCAATGATTTATCTGCACCACCAGGAGTATTTAAAGGGTGTACGTGATGAGGTAAAAGGACTTGTCCAACTTCCGACAGATATTTTACTGCTTAAAGATGTCTATCTCGAAGAATAATAGTCAAAAGTAAAAAAGCAGCTCTTTCCCTATTGTTAGGAAGGAGCTGCTTTTTGCATTCATTATTTTATGTGTTCTTCAGTGGGATACTTATAAATCTAGTTTTGATTGATAATGTTCTTCCAGTTGGGTTCGTAATTCACGTTTTAAAAATTTACCAACAGAGGTCTTCGGTATTTCCTCATAGAACAGCACATCATCAGGGATCCAGAACTTAGCGAATTGTGGTTTTAAAAAGGATAATAGCTTTTCCTTCATGTCTGTTTCGTCAAATCCCTCATTTAGAACGACACATGCAATCGGACGTTCGTCCCACTCTGGATCAGGAATGGCGACGACAGTTGCTTCAAATACCGATTCATGCGTCATCAAAGCATTTTCTAAATCAACAGATGAAATCCATTCTCCACCACTCTTAATTAAATCGGATGTTCGGTCAACAAGTTGAATAACGCCTTCTTCGTTTACTGTTATAACATCGCCCGTATGGAACCAATCATCAATGAATGCGCTCTCACTACGAGGGTCATTATAATACTCATCAGCAATCCAAGGCCCACGTAGAAGTAACTCACCAACCGCCTCTCCATCCCAAGGAATCTCGCCATTTCCATCAATGACCTTCATCTCGAGTCCAGGTACGAGTAATCCTTGGCTCATGCGTTCTTCGATACGTTCTTCATCGCTTATCGACTGTTGATAACTCTTTAATCGCGAAACGCTAACAAGAGGAGTTGTTTCAGTAGCTCCATAAGCATGGTAATATGGAATATGATGTCTCATTTCAAACGCCTCGATTAACCCTTTCGGTGATGCAGATCCACCTGCAAGTACAGCCCGTAGACTTGAAGTATCATAATCCTTTCGATCAAGTTCCCGTAATAATCCTAACCAAATTGTAGGAACGCCCGCAGTCATTGTAACCTTTTCACTTTCAATGAGCTTGGCTAGACGCTCTGGAGTAAACCGTGGACCAGGCATGACTTGTGTGGAACCAAACCAAGTTGAAGCGAAAGGTATCCCCCAAGCATTGACGTGGAATTGAGGGACAACAGGCATCGTAATGTCAGACTCAGATAGCCCAGCTGTATCTGTTAATCCAAGTGCATAACTGTGTAATACAATGCCACGATGCGAATAGATCACTCCTTTAGGTTTACCGGTTGTTGCCGATGTGTAACACATTCCAGCAGGATCATTTTCATCAATATCAGTAATGAAAGGATAAGTAGGATCTCCAGATTGAAGCAACACTTCATATGAAAGTAATGGACTTAACCCCGAATCTGGAAGCGCTTCCTTATCTGACATGACAACAAATGTCTCAACAGTTGTAAGATGATCCTTAATCTGTTCAATTAAAGGTAAAATATCTTCGTCAATGAATAAAATCTTATCCTCAGCATGGTTAATAATATAAATGATATGCTCAGGTGATAAACGGAAATTGATTGTGTGTAAAACGGCACCCATCCCTGGCGCTGCAAAATAAAGCTCCAAATGGCGATGATGGTTCCAGGCGAGTGTACCTACCCGATCACCTTTTTGGATTCCAAGCTCAGCTAATGTACTCATTAATCGCCTTGTTCTCTTTCCAATATCCGCATATGTGAGCCTGTGTAATTTATCATGTGTTTGTGAAATCACTTGTTTCTTTGCAAAAAACTTTTCTGCATGTTCAAGCATTGACCCGACTTTCATTGGTGTCTGCATCATTATAAAACATCCCCTTTATAATATTTATAGATGATCTTCTTTATTTTATCACATCATAGGTCGAATAGGCTATGAAAATTCAAAATATTGGTAGCGCTATCAATAAAGTATGATCCATTCGAGCTAGAACTTCATTGAGCACTGAAGCATGAGCCGAATCGGAACGAAAGCTGAAGTTTATGCGTTTACCGCTGAAGATCGTGCTTCCCGCGCTGAACCCCGCGCCCACTCCGCTGAAGATTCCTCCAGTAGCGCTGAAGCATGAGCGGAATCGGATCGAAAGCTAAAGTTTCCGCGTTTATCGCTGAAGATCGTGCTCCCCGCGCTAAACCCCGCGCCCACTCCGCTGAAGATTCCTCCTGCTGCGCTGAAGCATGAGCCGAATCAGATCGAAAGCTGAAGTTTATGCGTGTACCGCTGAAGATCGTGCTCCCCGCGCTGAACCCCGCGCCCACTGCGCTGAAGATTCCTCCTGCTGCGCTGAACCCCGCCCCCGCCCCCGCACCCCTACCCAAAAACAATTAAATTAATCTTGACAGTTATTCTAGAGTGGGATACAATGTGAATATTCTATAAAAACTGAATATTTTTTCCTTATCAAGAGTCAGGGGAGGAATCTGGTCCGACGATCCTGCAGCAACCATCACTTACAGAACGTAAGTGGAAAGGTGCCACATCCAGCAAGCTATGTAGCTTGGAAGATGAGGGAGAGTGTAGACGATACGATCAACCTCTTCCTATATAGGAAGAGGTTTTTTTGCTTTTGATAGGAATGGATCATCAGGCTTTTATTTGTATCTCTCTAAATCCAAGCTTTTCAATGCGATAACAATGCTAAGAAAGGAGCTCCATTCAAATTTTGATAAGGAATTCAGTTCATCATAAAAACAGGAGGAATAAAAATGAGTACAACAAACAAAGATCAAAGTCTTTATCAGCAATCCAATTTAAATCGGTTACAGGAGATTGGTGATCATGCCCCGGATTCTTTTGCCGCTTTTAATCAGTTTAATCGTCATGCATTGGCAAAAGGGAAGCTATCTGTAAAATTAAAAGAGTTAATTGCCGTGGCTGTTGCTCATGTGACAGGCTGTGCCTATTGCATTGATATTCACGTGAAAGAAGTGAAGAGAGAAGGAGCAAGTCGGGAAGAAGTTTCCGAAGCTATTTTCGTGGCGACTGCATTAAAAGCAGGATCTGCTTTTGCACATGGTGTAAATGCCTTGAATGCATTTGATGAAAAGGGGAGCGATGAATTATATAAAGCGGCTTATTTTAACCGAATTCAAGAGTTTTCAACATTACAAGGCAAGTCATTTGCTTCTTTTATCGATTTTGATCAACAAGCTTTAAAGGCAGGAGAATTATCAGTGATTGAAAAAGAGCTCATTGCGGTAGCAGTCGCGCATGTAACCGGGTGTCCTTATTGCATCGATCTTCATGTGAAGGCGGCGAA
>DATGSG010000129.1:0-9373 GCA_035302925.1 Virgibacillus sp.
TTCTGCCTTTAGTAATTTCGGTGGTATCCTAACGATGTTATTAGCTGGGTGGCTCGCAACATTCGGGTGGCGTGTCCCTTTTAATGTTTATTTCTTAGGGCTCATTATTATCATCTTGATTTTCCTGTTCCTGCCAAAGGGCGAAATCCAACAGCCCTTACAACATGAACGGAAAGCGAAAGTACCACTCGCGGTTTACGGGTATGCATTAGCAATGGGTGGAATTATGTTAGCTTATTATTCAATTGCCACAAATATGGCTTTGTATTTGGAACAAAACAGCTTAGGAGGAGCATCTCTTGCTGGAACTGTTATTTCATTCACTACTGTCGGAGGAATGATTACTAGTTTGTTACTTGTTCGGATTGAAATGACGTTCAAAAACTTTGTCATTCCGATTATGCTCTTTGGAATGGGAATGGCCTTTCTCATTCTATCGTTCACCAACAGCATTTTACTCGTATTAGTTAGCGTTTGTTTAATCGGGTTTGGACAAGGTGCATTATTCCCAATCATTGTACTGAAAGCCTTGGATCGTGTTGCGCCACATCAGGCGGACCGTGCTGTTGCTTTAACATCTAGTTTTACATTTTTGGGGCAGTTTTTATCCCCTCTTATACTAGACGGAATTGGAAGAATTGCGAATCAATCAACAATTCGTTTTCAATACGGTACATTAGCTGTTTTTATCTTGCTCACGGTTTCAATCACCGTCTTTGTTATCTTACGATCGAAACACCGTTCATCATCGGCAATATAAAAAAGGTGAGAATGAATTGGTCAAAGGCCTCGACTCTAAAGCCCTAACCAACCTACCTATCTTTTTATTGATTTAAAAAAGTATGCATCCAGATCATTCTGGATGCATACTGCTATTTTCGCTCCTATATTCTACTTATTTTAATGAATTTCATAATCCCTATTTACAACTACATGCTAGAGTGACATAGCGGGTTTTGGTAATTATGAAATTCATTTATCATCCGTTTAAACGAGGATGAGTCCGGTGATGACGGCGATGATAAGTAAGATAATACCGAGCCCCCACATCCATAAGAGTGAATAGCGAATATGGCGTCCCATTTCGAGACCTGCTAATCCTAAAGCAAGCCATAAGGCCGGTGAAAATGGGCTGACAAATGTACCGACAATATTTCCTATTATCATCGCATAAGCCGTTGATAAAGAACCGACCCCAAACCCAGTAGCAATTTGATCGACAACGGGAAGTAATGCGAAATAATAGGCATCTGTACTTAATAATAAATCAAATGGTACTCCGAAGAACCCAATAATCAGATGTAAATAAGGGCCCACAACAACAGGCAATACTTTCACAATATCCTTCGCAATCGAATCCAGCATACCTGTACCCGTGAGTATGCCTAAAAATGACCCTGCAGCAAGAATGATGGTGGCCATGAATAATGCGTTCGGCGCATGAACACGAAGCCGTTCCATCTGATCTTTTATGTTTGGATAATTCATCGGGAGTGCAACACTAACCCCAATCATAAAGGCAAAACCAGCGGGAATGATTCCCCAGACAAGAATACCAATGACACCAATAGACAATAGAACGTTGAGCCATAATATTTTAGGACGAGCTAACGAGCTTTCCGTCGTTGGCGCTTCAACAACTTCCACCTCTTCCTCTTGCCCCTGCTTTAACGCAGCCTCAAGCGAACCATATCTCTTTTTAATGCGACGCTGTTCTCGATATCCGAGGTAGACAGCTAGACAAACCATTAATACCATCCCAATGATTTGTATAGGAATGAGTGGTCTCCATAGCTCGGTGACATCCATTTTTAATACAGATGCTGTTCGGCCTAACGGTCCTGCCCATGGCAACATATTCATGATACTTGCACTTCCCCCAATCAGGAGAAGAAGTAAATAGGGGTTCATTTTTAATCGTTTATATAGTGGTAACAGCGCAGGTATCGTAATTAAGAATGTGGAGGCACCCGAACCATCCAACTGCGCAATGGCAGCGATGACCACACTTCCAACACTAACCGCAATGATATTTCCTCGAGAAAGAGAAACTAATTTATCGATTAATGGGGTAAATAAACCAACATCTTGCATAATACCAAAGAAAAGAATAGCAAAGATAAACATAATGACAACATTAATGACAGACAGAATTCCCTCATCAAAGAATTCCCCAATTTCGATCATTCCGAATCCCGCTATTAAAGCACCGATAATCGGAACGATAATTAATGCAACAATCGGTGTGACTCTACCACTCATTAAGAGGATAACAATAATAAATATCGTAAAAAAACCGATCAGACTTAACATGGTTTCTCCTTTCGCACTTACACATTTGCTAACTTGCATTGCGTCGTGAAAGCGCTAACACATTTTTTAAGTTCCTTTTTAAGATACCATGTGTTATAAAATAAACATATCTTCTCCGCATAAGCTGGTTAATGATCATACTTCCCATTTTGTCCATAAGCTCCACGGGCGGTTAAAAAGCCATTAGGATAGAACAATATACTGCCGTTCAGGACGCCCGACCGTCCCATAAATAAGTTTTGTTTCCACTTCATTCGTGGACACTAAATACTCCAAATACCGACGGGCAGTTGAACGACTCGTACCAATTTTTTTACTCAGTTCTACAGCTGTAATAGCCGTCACTTTTTCCGTTTTGAATAAGTCTTTCATTTTATCCAATGTGATCGAGTCAATGCCCTTCGGTAAATCACTATTAAAGGAACTCGACGAAAATCTGAATTCGTTCAAGCCGATCATTCTATCGATTTCTTCCTGCTCTAGCACTTGTTTCGTTGCCAAAAAGTCATGTTGTTGCTGATAGCGGATTAAGGTTTGTTCGAACCGTCTGACATCGGCTGGTTTGATCATATAGTCAAACACTCCAGCTCGGATCGTCGTAGCAATCGTCTTCATTTGTTTTTCTGCGGTTACGATGACGATATCAATGTCCTGATATTCCATGCGGAGTTTCCAAAACAAATCCAATCCCGTCACATCAGGTATGTAGAGATCTAATAATATGAGATGTGGTTGCTGATCACATTGGTCCAAATAAGTGAAAGCTTCTTGTGCTGTCTTCACCTTTTTCTGGACAATAAACCCGCTTCTTTTTTCTATAAATTGCTGATGAATGTCTGCAATACGGAAATCATCTTCCACAATGAGTACACGAAGTAATTCAGTCATTTCATTCCCTCTCTTCTTTCGGTATGATCATGACAAAGCAAGCTCCACCTAAATCTCCTTCTTCTACTAATAGATTCCCACCGATTTGTGATAATAGATGATTGCTTAATGATAATCCCGTTCCCCGATGGTGCCCTTCTTTTGTAGAGAAACCTTGTACAAATAAATCGGCTTCATCTTTCTTAGAGATGCCTCGCCCTGCATCATCCACTTCAAACATCACTTCATTGCCCATATCAGTGAATAAGATCGCTATTTCCCGTCTACCTTCAGGCATTTCTTTTACTTCTTCAATAGCGTTTTCGATCAGATTACCAAGTACGGTTAGCAATATGTCCGTCTTTTTACTAGAGAGACGGTAGGTCAGTTGGCTATCAGGTTGGATAAACATGTTAATCCCGGCTTCATTCGCTTGATTGTATTTGCCTTGTAAGAGGCCATGCACCATCGGATCTGCCACATTTTCGAGTAGGAACCGTGACCATTCTTGCTGAATATTACTTTCTTTTTGAATAAAGTCGATTGCCTCATCGATCTGATCCAATTGAAGCAATCCTAAAATAATATACAGTTTATTCGAAAACTCATGGGTTTGTGCCCGTTGTGCATTCGCATATTGCTTAATTTCTAACAGTTCATTCGTTATCTCTTCGATTTCAGTTTTTTTGCGAATCGTTGAGACAGCCCCTACAATCTTTTGTTCTAAGTAAATGGGTGTCCGATTGACAAGGACAATTTCTTCTTCGAGCACCATTTCTCGATGATAATGAGTTTCACCAGATTCGAGCACATCAAAGATGTCTGTGTAAGGTAGGATTTCTAAGATTGACTTGCCGATCAAATGATCAGCTGCTTGTACTTCTTTGAATAAAATTCGTTGTGCGGCACTATTTATCATAGTAATCAAACCGGTTTGATTGACCGCAATCACCCCTTCATGTGTCGACTGTAAAATGGCTTCTTTCTCCACTAATAAATGTGATATTTCCTCGGGTTCCAAATTAGACAATATATTTTTAATATAATGGGAAATAAGTACCGCTCCAACCATCCCTAACAAGATAATTCCAAAAAAGGTAAACCATAAGGATCGACTCTGACTCTTAATAATTCCTTGCACATCATCGTTCAGAAAACCAACTGAAACGACACCAATAATCTCCTGTTCGGCATTATAAATCGGCACCTTCCCACGAATAGATAAACCGAGTGAGCCAACACGTTTCGAGATATACGAGTCCCCTGCAAGTAGAGCGCGATCATTATCTCCACCAACCATTTTCTTTCCTATCCGATTTTCATTTGGATGCGCATAACGGACTCCTTCTTTATTTCCAACTACAATAAATTCAGCCCCTGTTTCCTGCTGAATCGGAGTGACGATTTCTTGAATGACAGAGGCAGGATTCTCCAGCACAAAAGCTGATTGCAGCTCAGGGATATTCGCCACACTTTGTGCCACACGTAAAGCTCGCTCGCCAATTTGGTCTTCTAATGTGTTATGAATAAAGCTTCGGAGAAATAATCCAAAGATAACGAAGATGCCAATGATCAGTAAGCTAATCAATGTGATCATTTTAAGTTTCAGATTAAATCGTACCTTAGGATAAATGGTGGATTTCCCCTTTCTTGTCTGGAAGTGTGCCATCAATGGATTAAGAATATCGGCGTACTAATTCACCTTTAAAATAATCTTTCCGATGTTTTTATTATTTTCCATGTGTTTATGTGCTTGTTGGATTTGCTCAAATGAAAACACTTGATCAACAACCGGACGAAGCTTGTTATTGCTAAAAAGCTCCATCAGATTAGAAGCAAACTCAGTTGTTAATGCCGCCTTATATGCATCACTTCTTGGAGTGAGCAATGTTCCCGTTAATTGGATCCGTTTTGACATGATATCCATTAAATTAACCTTTTCTATTTCGGCGCCACCTAACAGCCCTATGAATACCCATCGTCCATCAACTTGAATGCTCGCAAGATTTTTACTCCAGTAGGATGCACCAATGAAATCCAGAATCAAAGCAACCCCTTGATTTTTAGTCTTGTTCAATACTTCCTCGGCAAAGTTCTGCTCTTTATAGTTTATACAATGATCTGCACCTAGTGAGCGAGCAACCTCAAGCTTCTCTTTAGATCCTGCTGTTGTGATGATATGTGCCTGTCCAAATTGTTTGGCAAGCTGAATTGCGGCCGTCCCCACTCCACTTCCACCAGCATGGATAAGCACCTTTTCATCTGCACGTAATTTCCCGATCCAAAACAAGGTTTGATAAGCAGTTAAAAACACCTCAGGAATGGCGGCAGCTTCTTCAAATGATAGGTTTTCTGGAATCAGCATCGCCCTTTCAGCTGGAATCACGACATATTCTGCATACCCACCGCCATTTACCAAACCCATAACGCGCGCCCCTGTTGGTATCTTAGCGCCTACGCCAACTTTCTCAACCGTTCCAGCAACTTCTACCCCTAAAATCGAATTTTCCAAATAGGTCGAGTTGCTTTCCCGTTGAATGATGTCTGTCCGATTAACAGCTGCTGCCTTAACTTTAATTAGTAATTCTCCATCCTTTGGCTCCGGTTTAGCATACTCTTTAATTTCTAATTGTTCTACACCGCCGGGCTGTTTCACACTGATCGCTTTCATAGATAAGCCTCCCTTAAAATAAATATCATTGATCATGAATGAATTTCATAATACGTCTACTACTTTCTAAACGGGTCTTCCTTAATAATAACATGCTACCTCAATGTTACGCATCCTTATTTATGGGTACAAGCATTTCTTCTCAGACCACTCTGCTTCCAAAGCCCCCTTTTTCATTTTTAAAAATGAAATAGCTATTTTAACAAAACATGAATGACATTTAAAAAGTAGCTTACCCTAACGATAAAGAAGGGCGGGATTCCTTTGAACATCACAAGGGTATTTTGGTATGCAATAATCATTTGTATTACAATCGTCATTTGGGGATCATTTGCCCCGGTCCATTTAAACGAGATAACGGAAGCAGCCACCGTCTTTATCTATAATCATTTCGGTTGGTTTTATATGTTCGTGATCGTGGCCATGATTGGTTCTGCTGTATTCTTGATGTTCTCCGATTTCGGGAAAATAAAACTAGGTCAGGAAGATGACGAGCCTGAGTTCAGCTTGCCCGCTTGGTTTGCCATGTTGTTTAGCGCAGGTATGGGAATTGGTCTGATGTTCTTTACAACCGCAGAGACAATTTCCCACGCTTTTATGAGTTCGCCGAATGCCAAACCAGGATCTGAACAAGCGATTGTAGAGTCATTGCAATATGCAGCTTTTCATTGGGGATTTCATGGATGGGCATTATATGGTATGGTTGGGCTTATCCTGGCTTATTTTAAGTTTCGTGTCGGCGCACCAGGCTTAATTAGCCCAACACTTGAACCTTTATTCGGAGAGAAAATAATGCGGGGCACAGTGGGTCAAATTATTGATACACTCGCTATTTTTGCTACGGTTGTTGGTGTTGCATCAACTCTTGGTTTTGGTGCAGCTCAGATTAATAGCGGATTGAACTTTCTATTTAATGTCCCACATATGTTTTGGGTTCAAGTGACTATTATCGTCATTGCCACTTTCCTGTTCCTTCTCTCCGCTTGGTCCGGAATTGGCCGTGGGATTAAATATTTAAGCAGCATCAATATGTGGATCGCTGGTCTACTCGTCTTTGCGCTTTTTTTAATCGGTCCCTCCCTGTATATTTTGAATATGTTTACGACAACAATCGGTAACTATCTGAGCAACTTTATTGATATGAGTTTTGATTTAAAACCAGTGAACGAAAGGAAACGGCAATGGATTAACGATTGGACAATTTTCTATTGGGCTTGGTGGATCTCATGGGCTCCATTTGTGGGAATGTTTATCGCCCGTGTATCTAAAGGCCGTACCATTCGGCAATTTATTGCTGGGGTCTTGTTGGCACCAACACTGGTTACCATCATCTTTTTCTCAGTCTTTGGTGTAGCGGCATTAGACGTCGAACAAAATGGCATTGCCCAACTATCTGAACTAGCGACAGAAACGGTAACATTCGGAATGTATGAACAGTATCCATTTGGTACGACCTTATCTGTTGTGACGATTTTTGTAATTTCAATTTTCTTCATCACCTCTGCAGATTCCGCAACTTTTGTACTTGGGATGTTCACTACCGGTGGGCAATTAAATCCTCCAAATACAGTTAAGATTATTTGGGGACTTATCTTATCTTCTATGGCAGCGATTGTGATGTATTTTGGTGGGATTGATGGATTCCAAAATATGTTGATCATCGCAGCACTTCCTTTTTCCTTGATTGTGCTATTTATGGCCATCTCCTTCTTTAAAAAGGTACAGGATTACGAATGATAATCGTAGCAATCGTTAACCTTAATGCCTTCAACTGAGAGATCATAATAAAAAGAGCATTCCTCGATAGGAATGCTCCTTTGTCGTTCTGTAAACAAGTCCTCTGTTTTTACGAATAACCGCATCTTAATGTTGAGGGAGTCTTCTATCTTCTGACTTCTCGACATCTACATACAAGTTCACGTTCTCGTTTTTCATGGCATTTTCTACAGCCGCATCCATGATGATTGTGTTCTTCTCTCACTTCTCTGCAGTCACAAACGAATCTTGTACGTCTTCTGTTCCAGCGATCCTCTGCTCCGCCAAAAAAGTTATGATCTCGACACATCTATCGATCTCCTCCTTACGATTGATAAGCCGGCTTACTCATACTATATTCACAGACACTAAAATTGGTTGGACAAATTGTTTAGTTGTTTAACCTTTTTATAAATCACAAGATAAGCTCTCGAGAAGTTGTGTTAAAGTAATGGGGATAGGGTTTTTAATATGATGTAATGTAAAAGCTAGTCCATTCTATAACCTACCCTTTCTGGTACATGCAATAAATAATAAAAAATGGAGCTGACAAAATTGACAAGAAGACGAAAAGGAATCAAACGACACGAGTCACTTAAACCGTTATCCCGACACCATATGATTGCCCTCCACCTTGCCCTGAAATTAAAACGAGCTGGAACCGATAAAAGCCTGTTGACAAAGGAAGAAATTAAACAAGAAGTACAAGCATTTTGGGAGCCTGATGGCCAGCAACACTTCAGAGAGGAAGAAGAAATTTTACTAACTACCTTTGCCCTCCATGCTTCCGTTGATCGTCCCGAAATAAGCGAGATGTTAATCGAACATGTACAAATACGGGCACTGATTAATCAAATTATAAAAACGGACACCATTGCCTATTCTTTGATGCATGAGTTAGGTATGATCCTTGAACAACATGTACGAAAGGAAGAACGTGTCATCTTTCCAATGATTGAAAAGGCACTCCCTGAACACGTTCTAGAAGAACTCGCTCCATATCTTCACTAGTGAGGGAATCGGAGAAGAAAAAGGATGGGAGATCACGATAGCGGAAAGGGAGGCCTTCAAATGAAAGCCTCCCTTTTACTTGCGCTTATTTCAATCCTTTTGTCCATTCGGAAACAGTATCTTCATTTTTATCAATCCATTTATCTGCTGCTTCTTCAGGGTCTGTCCCTTCTGAGATATCAAGCATAACCTCTTCCATATCTTCCGGTGTCCAATAGAATTCATCTAGGACTTGATAGGCTTCTGGCATATCGGTTTCTAAGTCTTCGCGAACCATTGTAGCAATATATTCTTCGTCCCCAAATGCACCAAGTGGGTCTTCTAAGTATTTAAGATCATACGAGGCAAATTTCCAGTGTGGTGACCACCCAGTTACAATGATTGGTTCTTCGTTTTCATAGGCCTGATCTAAAGCCGTCACCATCGCACCACCTGAAGACATATCAATTTCCCAGTTTTCAAGATTGTCATATTCTTCAATCGCTTCTTCTGCCGCTGTTACGACGCCTGCACCCGGATCAATACCGGTAATCGTACTGTCGGCTTCTGAATCTAACTCTTCAATCGAATCGACATCCATATATTCGGGAACAACCAGTCCAATCTTAGCTCCCTCCAAGTTTGCACCCAGATCAACTAACTGATCTCCATATTCTTCATATTGCTCTTTTTGATCTCCAGGCAACCAGGCTGCTAACATGGCATCTGCTTCACCGGTTGCGACAGAGCTCCACATCAGTGACATATCAAGTGGGG
>DATGSG010000130.1:0-33390 GCA_035302925.1 Virgibacillus sp.
TGTTCCACTTCTAAAAGTGTTTTCTTCTCACCTGTAACAACATTTATTTCAACCAAAAACGTATCGTCTTTTTATTGTATAAAAATATTCATCAAATAGGAGTGCAAGCATGGAGGATGTATCCTGGGTTGCATCTCCGTATATATTTAAATCAAAATCACTCATTTTACCATCTTTAGAATCTAGGATTTTCAAAAAGAGCAATTATCAAATTCATTAAGTCTAATCAATTTCATAATAACCGTTTAGTGCAATATCGATACAATATATAGTTGCGTTGAATCGTTCTTAACTACATACTGTATCGATGTTGCTGATTTTGGCAATTATGAAATTCATTCACTAGTCATCTCTTTGTTTATTTTGGTGCAATGATAGCCCTTGTTGCTGCTTGCTTGAACGTCATGTCAATGACTTCTTGAATCGATGCATGACTCACACCATCAATATCTTTAATAACTTCATCAACGGTTCGATGGCGATCTAATAATAATTCATTTCTTCCATTACGCGACATCCGACTATTCGTGCTTTCTAAGCCAAGTACCATATTACTTTTTAACTGTTCTTTACTATTCTTTAATTCCTTATCTGTTAATCCATTTGCGATAAAATGTTCAACCGTACGATTGATTGTATCTTGAAGTTGAGGGAGTTGTTCTTTTCCAGTTCCCGCATAAATCGTCAAAAGTCCATTGTCAAGAAAAGATGAATGATAAGAAAAGACGGTATAAGCGAGTCCCTGTTTCTCACGCACTTCCTGAAAGAGTCTTGAACTCATTGATCCACCGAGTACATTATTCATGATGATTAAACTTGATGAACGTTCATCTCCTAACTGAAGTCCATTATAACCAAGAGTTAGATGCGCTTGCTCGGCATCCTTATTTCGTTCCATATCATTTGTTAAGAAAGATGGTTTTTCTACTACAGCTTGTTCTGATTGTGATTTCAATCTTTCGAAATGATCCTCAACAACGGTAATAAAGGAATTATCGACATTCCCAGCAACAGAGATAACGACATTTTCCGCCGTATAACGCTCTTTTTTATATGTATATAATGCTTCTCTGGTAATTTCTTTGAGGCTCTCATCCGTACCTAAAATTGGATATCCTAATGGATGATCACCATAGGCAGCCTTTGCTAACAAATCGTGGACAATATCATCTGGAGTATCCTCATACATTTTAATTTCCTCATAGACTACCTTTTTTTCACGCTTTATTTCTTCTTCAGCAAATATAGAATCAAAAAACATATCCGCTAACATTTCTAAAGCATATTCTTTGTGCGTATCAAGTACTCTCACAAAATAGCAGGTGTATTCTTTAGATGTAAAGGCATTGATTTGAGCACCAATGGCATCAAAGGATTCAGCTATTTCTAGGGCATCCCTTGTCTTTGTTCCCTTAAAGAACATATGCTCTAAAAAGTGTGATATTCCATTATTATGAATTCCTTCATTCCGTGAACCAGCCAATACCCAAATACCAATCGTCACGGATCTCACTTCCGGTACATTTTCTAATACGATTCGAACCCCATTCTGACTTGTATGTTTCTCTACCATAATGTCCTCCTATGTTGAAGTATGTGAGTTAATGAATTTCATAATACCGGCTTAGTGCAACACCCATATCTTTATTGCTAATTTTGGTAATGATGAAATTCATTCGAGTGGGAGTAAAATTATCTCTCTTCACTAAGTAGGTTATTAACCGTACTAATTTTATAACCTGATTTCTTAATTTCTGTTATCATCGGTTGCAATCCATTTACCACCGGAACTGTAGGGTGCATCAGTATCATCGCTCCAGGATGCAAATTAGAAACAACACGCTTCATCATAACAGATACAGATGGATTCTTCCAATCGACTGTATCAACCGTCCAGAGAATCGTTTCCATCTGTAAATCATTAGCGGATTGAACGACCTCGTCAGTATAATCCCCACTAGGAGGGGCAAACCATTTCGGATTTTTCCCCGTTATTGCTTTTAGAACATCATTTGTTTGAATGATTTGCTTATCGATTTCTTCCTTTGACAATCGCGACATAACGGGGTGATCATAAGCATGATTCCCAATTACATGACCTTGCTCATCAATCATTTTAACAAGATTCACATTTTCTTTCGCCCATTTACCTTCAATAAAGAATGTCGCTTTAATATCATGTTCTTTTAATATATTTAAAATATCAGGGATATGCTCCGTTCCCCATGATACATTAATTAAAAAGGAGACCGCTTTTTTTTCCGGGTGCCCTCTGAAGATAGGGGATGCTGGCAAATCTTTAAGCATCTTCTCAGGAGGGATTTGGTCAAAAACTAATAATGACTTATTATACACTCCCTTTTTCTTCATTTTTTTGTAGCTTTCCCCAACATTTACTTTTAGACCATTTCTTCCCGGTGTTTTTTTCCATACTTTATCAATGTATGCGTTTTGGGGTTGTTCAGATAGGGATGAACTCTTTTCACTGATTTCTATATATAGTGGATCTTCTTTTTTCGTTACCGTCATTGTATCTGAGACCATGTTGATATCACTTGCCGTAAATGGATTATGGTTAATATTGAATGTCATTACGACAATCCATGTAAACACGATTAAATTGATAATCCGTTGATAACGATACATGTATACCCCTCCTCTCCCCATATTTATATGAGGGATGAGGACGAGTTATGAACATAAAAAAAGAAACTGGCGATCCAGCTTCTTGTTGTCTTGCTTTATTTATTAGTTGATTATGCGTTGTTTTCTTTTTTCTTTTCTTCAATTAAGACTGCCTTACGTGATAGATTAACACGGCCTTGATTATCGACTTCTTTTACCTTAACCATAATTTGGTCACCAATCGATACAATATCCTCGACTTTATTAACCCGTTCTTCCGCTAACTGCGAGATATGAACAAGTCCATCTTTACCTTTAAAGATTTCAACAAAAGCTCCAAATTTTTCAATTCGTTTCACGGTACCTAAGTACATTTCACCAACCTCAACTTCTTTAACAAGATCTTCAACGATTTGTTTAGCTTTCTTGTTCATGTCATCGTCTGTTGATGAGATAAATACACTTCCGTCTTGTTCAATATCAATTTTAACACCGGTTTCTTCAATAATCTTATTGATTTGCTTCCCACTAGGTCCAATGACATCGCGGATTTTATCGGGTTTAATTGACATCGTGAGAATCTTCGGTGCAAATTGTGATAGCTCTGTTTTCGGTTCATTGATTGTTTTCAACATGGAATCAATAATGTGGAGACGTCCAACTTTAGCTTGTGTTAATGATTCTTCTAAAATTTGACGTGATAAACCATCAATCTTAATGTCCATTTGCAATGCCGTAATTCCCTTATCCGTTCCAGCAACTTTAAAGTCCATATCGCCAAGCGCATCTTCCATCCCTTGTATGTCTGAAAGGATCGAGTAATCTTCTCCTGTTTTAACAAGTCCCATAGCAATTCCTGCAACCGGCGCTTTAATTGGTACACCTGCATCCATCATTGCTAACGTACTTGAACAGATACTTGCTTGTGATGAAGAACCGTTTGACTCCAATACTTCTGATACAAGGCGAATCGTATATGGGAAATCAATTTCAGATGGGAGTACTTTTTCAAGTGCTTTTTCACCTAATGCTCCATGTCCGATTTCGCGTCGGCCAGGTCCTCTAATCGGCCCTGTTTCACCTACACTGTATTGTGGGAAATTATAATGGTGCATAAATCGTTTCGATTCTTCTAGACCAAGACCATCCAATATTTGCACGTCTCCAAGTGCTCCCAACGTACATACACTTAAGGATTGAGTTTGTCCACGTGTAAATAATCCAGAACCATGAGCTCTAGGAAGTAGTTTTACACGAGATGCCAACGGACGAATCTCGTCTATTTTACGGCCATCTGGACGCACCTTCTCTTGTGTAATTAAACGGCGTACTCCGTCTTTAACAATTGTTTCTAGTGCTGATTTCACCTGTTTAATTACGGCCTCATCTTCATCTTCATAGGCTGCTAATGTCGTTGCTTTAACTTCAGAAATAGCTTCTTCACGAGCATGCTTTTCAGTTACTTTAATAGCTGTTTCTAGCTTTTCTTTGGCCACTTCTTCAACTTGTGTCAAAATGTCTTGATCAATTACAGTAACAGGCATATCTGCTTTTTCAACGCCGACTGCGCGAATGATTTCTTCTTGGAACTCAACCAAGCGAGCGACTTCTTGATGACCAAACATAATCGCTTCTAAAATGACGTCCTCAGTAACTTCATCTGCTTCAGCTTCTACCATATTCACTTCATCTTTAGTCCCTGCAACCGTTAATTTAAGATCACTTGCTGCTTGTTCTTCGATTGTTGGATTAATGATAAACTCTCCATCAACACGACCAATATGAATCCCGGCGATCGGACCTTCAAATGGAATGTTGGAAATACTAAGTGCAATGGATGAACCAATCATTGCAGCAATTTCAGATGAACAATCTTGATCAACACTCATAACCGTACTGATCACTTGTAGATCATTTCTAAAGCCCTCTGGGAACAAAGGACGAATCGGCCGATCAATAAGTCGTGATGTTAAAACAGCCTTATCACTCGGTCTGCCTTCACGTTTAATGAAGCCACCTGGGATTTTCCCTACGGCATATAAACGTTCCTCATAGTTCACCATTAATGGGAAGAATGGTAAATCCCGTGGTTCTTTTGATGCTGTTGCTACGGCTAACACTGAAGTGTCACCATAGTGAACCATACATGAACCATTCGCTTGTTTTGCTAACTCTCCAACTTCAACGGAAAACGTTTTTCCGGCAATTTCTGTGGAGAAAATTTGTTTGTTTTCTACCATTTGTATTTAAAACTCCTTTCAAAAAGACAACCTATCTTCAGTTTATTGATTTTAAATGAACTTGGACATTTTACGTAGTAAAAAAAGCAGGAGTTATCCTGCTTTTTACAAATACTTATCTACGTAGGCCAAGCTTCTCAATTAACTCACGGTAACTTGCTACATTATTTTTACGTAAATAATTTAATAGGTTACGACGCTTACCAACCATTTTCAATAGACCACGACGTGAATGATGATCTTTTGTATGAACACGTAAATGCTCATTCAAAATTGTGATTTCTTCAGTAAGTACAGCAATCTGTACCTCTGTCGAACCAGTATCATTTTCATGGATTTTAAATTCATTAATAATTTCATTCTTACGCTCATTCGTAATTGCCATCTGGCTCACCCCCTATATCTGTTTAATATCCCCAGTCCCCTAGCAATCGTCGGAGTTACGAAGTGCCAAGTGATGGTTTCACGTTACTAAGACTACATGGTTTTCAAATAAAATGCAAGTTACATAACTACAAAGGATTGATAGGCACCTTTTCACGTAACCGATCGCTCTTTAAAATAATTTTTAATATTCTTTTCATCCATTTTAATTTGGCCGATTAACTCGTCTACTCCAGCGAACTTTTTTTCGTTACGAATAAATGTATACCATTCAACCTTAAGTTCTTCTCCGTACAGATCGCCTTCAAAATCGAAAATATTTACTTCGATAGCTGGTTCTTTCTCATCAGAATGAAAAGTTGGTTTAACACCTAAATTAGCCATACCATCATAGCTCGTATTTTTATAGACAACCCTTACAGCATATACACCTGATTGTGGTAATAGCACATCTTCACTGACTTCAATATTAGCTGTTGGATATCCAATTGTGTTTCCCCGTCTATCCCCTTCTACAACGGTCCCTGTTATACGTAGGGGTCTTCCAAGTAATTCATTTACTTTTTCAATCTCCCCTTGAGCTAAAAGGTCTCTAATTTTCGTAGAACTTACCTTTTCTCCATCCATTTCAAATTTATCAATTACTTCAGACGTAAAAGCACCTTGAGCATAGGTAGGAAGATCATCCATATTTCCTTTCCCTTTATGCCCGTAGGTATAATCAAACCCAGCGATAAGATGTTTGATATGTAATCCCGTTATAAACTGATCAATAAATTCCTGTGGGGATAAAAGAGAAAGTTGCTGATTGAATGTAATAATATAGAGTCGATCGACCGCTAACTTCTGCAAAATCCCCTGCTTTTCTCGTAGTGGCGTGATGTATTTTACATGTTGAGTATCTTGTTTTAAAACAACGGATGGATGAGGGTGGAAGGTAATCACCGCACTCTCCATATTTTTTTCCTTTGCTGATTGAACCGCTCTTTTAATAACTTGCTGATGCCCTTTATGTATGCCGTCAAAGAAACCTATTGCACATACCGTTTCAGGTAATGCGGTTGCCGTCAATG
Source organism: Virgibacillus sp. (assembly GCA_035302925.1). Taxonomy (GTDB): domain Bacteria; phylum Bacillota; class Bacilli; order Bacillales; family Amphibacillaceae; genus CALAMD01. The sequence goes on from DATGSG010000130.1 coordinate 6,323, forward strand.
TGTGGGGATAAGTAAGTTCGATTGTTCTCATATTGATTCACCTACTTTATTATTTTATCCATTAAAAACACGAACTGGTTTTATTTGTTCACTGTCTTCCGGATGTGTTTGATATATTGCTAATAACTCCTCATTAAACATAACTAAAAATGGATCCGTTTTCAAGCTTTCCTCTGGCTGTGGTAATTTCTGACCATGAAGCACTCTTCTTCGTACATCTTCATCCACTTCTAAACGATCCATATTGCTCAATCCCCTCGATATCGGGGCAAGTAATTGTTCGAGTTCATCTCGTTGTTGAGCGTTCTCGATTTCTGCAAAGGTGACTGTTTCATCAGCCGTGAATGAGCTTGTTTCTAATCTTACCAAGTCAGACATATGTGCAGGATATCCTAGGTTCTTTCCGATATCAACACATAAAGTTCGCATATAAGTACCTTCCGAACAGGTCACTTTCATTTTAAATGTTGTTGGATGTTCTAACTCATTTGGTAGGTGAATTAACTCATATATCGTCACCTGTCTTGATGGGCGTTCTACTTCCTCATTCGCACGAGCATACTCATAGAGTCGCTTTCCTTTTACTCTTACGGCAGAGTACATCGGTGGAATTTGTGTTATTTCTCCACGGAATAAAGATAATGTTTGATTGATGGTTTCGATTGATAATGGATGGTCGATCGTTGTTTCTTCAATTGTCTTCCCATAGGCATCTTCCGTATCCGTTGATTTACCTAATGAACACTCAACGATATATGTCTTTTTCATCGCTGTCAAAAATGGTACGGCCTTTGTAGCATGCCCGATACAAATGGCTAGCACACCTTCAACTTCTGGATCTAATGTACCTGTATGTCCAACTTTTCTTGTCCCATATATTCTACGTATTCGAGCTACACAGTCATGAGAAGTCATCCCTCTCGGTTTCCATAATGGCAATATACCATTCATCATGCAAGCCTCCATTTACATACAAATTCAATGATGTATTAAAAATAAAAACCTGATCTGTATGGTAATGACACAGATCAGGTTTATACATGCCTAGTCTTTCTTTAAATCTCGAAGAAGCGTTTCAATATGATTCCCATACTCATGTGCTTCATCAAATTCAAAGGTGATTTCTGGCGTTTTTCTTAACCGTATTCTCTGGCCTAATTCCGAACGAATAAACCCACTTGCTGTTTCTAAGCCGGCAAGAGTTTCTTCTTTTTTATCTTCATCCCCTAGAACAGAGAAATAAATCGTTGCTTGCTGTAAATCACCCGTTACATCAACATCGGTTATCGTAACAAATCCAATTCGTGGATCCTTTATCTTCAATGTGAGAAGTTCACCAACTTCTTTCTTGATCTGTTCTGCCACACGATTTGCACGTATATTACTCATTCATGTCACCTCATTTAATCAACTTCATAATACGGATTCATCGCTACACTACTACATATTGTATCGACGTAGCTGGTTTAGGAAATTATGAAATTGATTCCATTATTAAGAAAGTATTAATCTGTCTTACAAGAGATCATTCAAAATTACTAAGAAGTAACCAAAGACAATAGATGTTACAAATTGCTTGATCAGTTAAATCTATACACTGCCATCATTCATATTATACCTCATGATCATGTTATTACAATCGATCGATATGAGTAATTGTTCTTTCAAGTTCTGGAAAGGAATCGATGACAGCTAGTACAGATTGAATGACTTGTTCGGCATGTACATGCTCATTGGAAATCGTTACGATACCTAATTTTGTACGTCGCCATAAATCAAGATAATCAAGCTCCGCGACGGAAACATTAAAGTCTTTTCGTAACTTAGCGTTAATCCGCTTGATTACAGAACGCTTTTCTTTTAATGATTGCCCTTCGTAAAGCATACACTCTACCTCAGCATAAACGATCATTTCCGTTCGATTTCCTCCATAATATAAGCTTCGATAACATCATTTACTTTAACATCATTGAAGTCTTTTATTGTAATTCCACACTCATAATTTTGCGCAACTTCTCTTACATCGTCTTTAAAACGCTTTAGTGCATCAATCTCACCTTCAAATTGAACGACACTATTTCTAATGATACGTACTTTAGAGTTTCGCGTTATTTTACCATTTGTTACATAACTTCCTGCAATGGTTCCAATTTTAGATACTTTAAATATCTCACGAACTTCAGCTTGACCGATCACCTTTTCTTCATAGATTGGATCGAGTAGGCCTTTCATTGCGGATTCAACTTCTTCAATCGCTTGATAGATTACACGGTGCAAGCGTAAGTCAACATTTTCTTCCTCAGCAGCTTTTTGCGCATTTACATCTGGTCGTACATTAAAACCAATGACAATAGCGTTAGAAGCTGAAGCTAGGATGACGTCTGATTCAGTTATAGCACCAACACCGATATGAATGATTTTGATATTGACCGTTTCTACTTCAATCTTTTGTAAAGAAGCAGCAAGTGCTTCGGCTGAACCTTGCACATCGGCTTTAATAACAATATTTAAATCTTTCATTTCACCTTGTTTAATTTGCTCAAACAAATCATCTAAACTAACTTTAGATTGACCAGTTCGACTATCTTGGATATGTTTTTGTTGACGTGCTGCACCAATATGGCGAGCCTTTTTCTCATTCGTAAAGACTAAAAACTGATCTCCTGCCTGTGGTACAGCATTTAAACCAGTAATTTCTACTGGTGTAGAAGGTCCAGCTTCTGTCACACGTTGACCAATATCACTGACCATGGCACGAACACGACCATATGTGTTTCCTATTACAAATGTATCACCAACATATAATGTTCCATTTTGGACTAATAAACTTGCTGCAGCACCTCGCCCTTTGTCAAGTTGAGCATCAATGACCGTACCAAATGCATTATTGTTTGGATTCGCTTTTAACTCTTCCACTTCAGCCACAAGAAGAATCATTTCCAGTAGATCATCAATTCCTTCACGCTTAATGGCTGATATATTAACAAAGATCGTATCGCCACCCCAGTCTTCCGCAAGAAGTTCATACTCCGTTAGTTCTTGCATCACACGATCTGGATTCGCACTCTCTTTATCCATTTTATTAACAGCAACAATAATCGGTACTTCTGCAGCTTTCGCATGGTTAATTGCTTCTACTGTTTGAGGCATAACCCCGTCATCAGCAGCAACAACAAGAATCGCCACATCTGTTACTTGTGCCCCACGTGATCGCATGCTCGTAAAGGCCTCATGTCCTGGAGTATCTAGAAAAGTGATCTTCTTCCCTTCACTCTCAGCCTGGTAAGCACCAATATGTTGTGTAATCCCACCTGCTTCGCCTTCCGTAACTTTTGTTTCACGAATCGAGTCTAATAAAGTTGTTTTACCATGGTCAACATGCCCCATGATCGTTACAACAGCAGGACGTTCTATGAGATCTTCTTCTTTGTCTGCTGTTTTATATTTATCTAGATTTGTATCTTCTAAAACTTCTTCTTTTTTCATAACCTTACCGTATTCACTTGCGAGATACTCAATTGTATCTTCATCAATATCTTGGTTCTTCGTTACCATAACACCTACGGAAATTAGCTTCTTAATGACATCTTTCGTATTCACTTTTAGTTTTTCAGCTAATCCTTCAACTGTTAAACTGCCACTATACGTGATTTCATTTTCTGAAACCTTTTCAGTAACTGGTGCTTCAGCAGGTGTCTCATCTTCTTGTACATGTTCTGTTGGATTAAATTTCTTATCCAGTGTACGAACTGTCTCCTGATCAATTGTTGACATATGATTAGAGATATCAACTTTGAGCTCTTTTAAATGGTCAATTACTTCTTTACTTGTTGTATTGCTTTGCTTTGCATACTCATATACACGCATTTTACCCATACACTCACCCCCGAGATTAATTATACCCGAGTAAAGATCTAATTTTTGAAGAAAACCCTTCATCTAAAATTGCGATCGCTACTCTATGTGACTTGCCAATTGCATGTGATAACGTTTCTCTATCATCAACCGTCACGATAGGTATTTCATACGTTTTGCATTTATTCATTAACTTCTTTTTTGTTTGTGGTCCAATATCACTGGCAATCAGGACAAGTTTTGCCCGATTGGCTTGGATATCTTTAACGATAGTTTCTTCACCCAATGAACACTTTCTAGCCCGATATGCTAAACCAACGAGATTTAAATAATTTGGTTTCATTTTATTTACCTATTACGAGTTGCTTTAATTCTGCAAAGATCGTTGCATCGATTTTTGTTTTGAATTGCTGATTTAAAACACCCGTTTTTTCAGCTTGTTCAATTACAGTTAGATCATTCGTTATATATGCGCCTCGCCCGTTTTTCTTTCCAGAAGGATCTACAAATACTTCTCCTTCTTTATTTCGAACAACTCGAAGTAATTCTTCTTTCGGCTTCATCTCATTTGTGACAATACATTTACGAAGAGGTACCTTCCTTTTACTGACCATTGGTTATCCCCCATTATTCAAATAAGGAATCTTCTTCATCAAAGTCATCCTCATCCTCCTGATGATCTTGTAAAATTCCTTCTTCCTTTGCTCCTGTTTCACTTTTAATGTCGATCTTCCACCCCGTCAACTTAGCTGCTAAACGTGCATTTTGCCCTCGTTTACCAATAGCTAATGACAATTGATAATCAGGGACAATAACAGTTGTGGAATTCTCTTTCTCATTAACAATGACATCAATCACTTTTGACGGACTTAAGGCATTTGATACATAGACGACCGGATCTTCAGACCATTCAACAATATCAATTTTTTCGCCTTTTAGCTCATCCACAATCGCCTGAACACGTTGTCCCCTTTGTCCAACACATGAGCCTACAGGGTCAATTTCAGAGTCAGCTGCATAAACAGAAATTTTTGATCGATCACCAGCTTCTCTCGCAATCGACTTTACTTCAACAATCCCATCATAGATTTCCGGTACTTCCATTTCAAACAGACGCTTCAAAAGGTCTGGATGCGATCTTGAAATAAAAATCTGTGGACCTTTACTCGTATTTTCAACTTTCGTAACAAATACTTTTAGTCGGTCGTGAACATGATATTCTTCAGATGGCATTTGCTCTGCTTCCGAAAGCTTTGCTTCAATCTTACCTAAATTAACATAGACATAACGACGGTCTTTTCGTTGGATAATACCTGTCATTACATCTTCCTCGCGATCGACATATTTATCATAGATGACACCACGTTCAGCTTCTCTTACACGCTGGGTAACAACTTGCTTTGCAGCTTGAGCAGCAATTCGTCCAAAGTCTTTCGGTGTGATCTCAACTTCGATAACATCATCAACCGAATAATTAGGATCAATCTCTAATGCTTCATTCAGCGTAATTTCCTCCTGAATGTCTGCTACTTCTTCAACGACTGTTTTCTGTGCATATACACCCATTTTATTCGTTTCAACATTCAGTTCAACACGAACATTTGTCGCTGATTTAAAGTTTTTCTTATAAGCGGAGATAAGAGCGGCTTCTAATGCTTCTAAAAGCACTTCTTTATCAATTCCTTTTTCCTTTTCTAAATAGTCAATCGCTTCAAATAACTGAGTACTCATTTTTCACTCCCCCTTTATAGTGCAACAGCAAGTCTAGCTTTTGCAATTTTATCATACGGTATTTCAACTTGTTTTGTTCTCGTTTTTACTTTGTATTCAATGGTAGCTACATCGTCCGTAAAATCGATCAAAATACCTTCATACTCTTTTTCACCATCAATATGCACATATAAGGTTACATAAATATTATGATCAACATTCGCTTTAAAATCTTTTTTTGTTTTCAGTGGACGTTCAACACCTGGAGATGACACCTCTAGAAAGTAATGGCCAGGTATAATATCGGCCTTATCAAGCTTATCACTTAATTCTCCGGAAACGAGTCCACACTCCTCAATATTGATTCCACCCGCTTTATCGATATAGACGCGTAAAAACCAATCTGGACCTTCTTTTACATATTCAACATCTACTAACTCAAAGTTTTTTTCATCTAAAATAGGCATAATTAATCGTTCTGTCGTCTCTCTCACATTTGAACTCAAAAGTAATCCTCCTTTATTCAATTGCGTCTCATATATGACTTATTATATTATTTGTTAATCGAGTGTTTTTTACCCTGTCAATATAAAACCCCTGCCGTGAGATGTGGCAAGGGAGGTTTTTAACAGTATAAAAAAGAGTGAAAATAAACCCGCACTAAACATTACTTACTCCTCAAACTATATCATAATGCACTTCATCATGCAACAAATACTGAATGTGTGCTATGAAAGCACAACTTATTAAAACAAAGACAATTGGTTCTTCTCTGCCATTCCTTCTAAACTGCCTAATTGATCTAAATACTCTACGACTGTTTTTGACACTTTACTCCGTTCTCCAAAGTCTTCCTTGGATAGAAACTCACCGTCTTCTCTTGCCTTAACAATATTAAGGGCCGCATTTGTACCTAATCCATCTACAGCATTAAAAGGTGGAATTAACGTTTTTTCTTCAACTTTAAAATCAGTTGCATCTGATTTATAGAGATCCACCTTTTGGATAGAAAATCCACGTTCATAGATCTCTAGTGTTACTTGTAATACCGTTAAAAGGTTTTTTTCCTTCGGTGTTGCGTCATTTCCTTTTGATGAAATCTCTTTTATCTTTTCTTTGATGACGCTAGATCCTTTAACCATAATATCAAGATCAAAATCCCGCGCCCGAATCGATAGATAAGCTGCATAAAAGAGGATCGGATGATGCACTTTGAAATAAGCAATACGCACTGCCATCAACACATATGCTGACGCATGTGCTTTAGGGAACATATATTTAATCTTTTCACATGATTCAATATACCAATTCGGAACATCATGTTGTTTCATTTCATGAATCCATTCTTCCTCTAAACCGCGGCCTCTACGTACTGATTCCATGATTTTAAAGGCTAGTGCTGCATCTACACCTTTATGCATAAGGTATACCATGATATCATCACGACACCCGATAACCTCTGATAACTCACAAATACCATCATTAATTAAATCCTGTGCATTATCGAGCCATACACTATTCCCATGTGATAAACCAGAAATAATAACAAGTTCAGCAAATGTTTTTGGTTTCGTTTCCTCCAACATTTGTCGAACAAATGGGGTTCCAAATTCTGGAACGCCAAATGTTCCGGTTTGACAATTAATCTGTTCGGCTGTAACACCTAATGATTCCGTACTGGAAAAGATCTTCATGACATCTACATCATCTGTAGGGATTGTCGTTGGATCAATTCCACTTAAATCTTGTAACATCCGGATCATTGTTGGATCATCATGGCCCAATATATCTAATTTCAACAAATTATTCTCAATCGAATGGAAGTCAAAATGGGTTGTTTTCCACTCACTTTTTCGATCATTCGCTGGAAATTGAATGGGTGTAAAATCATAAATATCTTTATCTTCAGGGACAACAATGATTCCACCTGGATGTTGTCCCGTGTTTCGCTTTACGCCTGAACATCCTTGAACTAATCGATCAACCTCTGCGTTTTTATAATGCAGTTGTTTGTCTGAAGCATAGCCCTTGACGTATCCATAGGCTGTTCTCTCTGCAATTGTACCAATCGTTCCCGCCCGGTATACATAGTCTATACCAAATAAATCCTTCGTGTAATTATGAGCGATTGCCTGATATTCACCTGAGAAGTTAAGATCAATATCAGGAACTTTATCTCCTTCAAAACCTAAAAACGTTTCAAATGGAATATCTTGCCCATCTTTTGTTAATGGGGTATCACATTTTGGACAAGCTTTATTCGGCAAATCAAAACCACTTGCATAAGACCCATCCGTTATAAATTCATTATAAGAACAAGCCTCACAGACATAATGAGCAGGTAATGGATTCACCTCTGTAATTTCTGTCATTCGGGCTACTAAAGAGGAACCAACAGAACCTCTTGAACCTACCAAATAACCATCTTCTAAAGAACGCTTCACAAGTTTATGTGAAATCAAATAAATAACTCCAAATCCATGCCCAATAATACTTGATAGTTCTGTGTCTAACCGATCTTCCACTATTTTAGGTAGTGGCTCCCCGTAAATTTCCTTTGCTGTGTCATATGTTAATTTACGAACATCGTCATCTGCCCCATCGATATTAGGAGTATACAGATCTTCCTTTAATGGCGATACGGGCTCAATTTTTTCATTGATCAATTGTGAGTTTGTTACTACTATTTCCTCTGCTACCTGGTCACCGAGAAATGTAAATGCAGAGACCATCTCATTTGTCGTCCGAAAAGGTGTATCTGGAAGAGTTTGTCGATTTAAGGGATTACCTTTTTGTGATGCCATTAATATTTGTCGATACAACTTCTCATGTTCCTCAATATAATGAACATTTCCAGTAGCAACGACTGGCTTTTCCAATTGCTTTCCAACTTGGACTACTTTCGAAATAATTTCAAGTATTTGTGCTTCATTTTGAACAAGGCCACGATCAATTAAACCAATATAATTAGCTGGTGGCTGGACTTCAATATAATCATAAAAAGCAGCTGCCTTTTCGGCTTCTTCACTTGATTTTTGCATCATGGTTGCAAAGACCTCTCCTTGATCACAGGCCGAACCTACAAGTAAGCCTTCTCGATGCTTTTCCAATAAAGAGCGTGGAATACGAGGAACCCGATAAAAATAATCAATATGCGAATATGAAATCAGCTGGTATAGGTTTCTTAAGCCCACTTCATTTTGAACGAGTAAGGTACAGTGATGTGGTCTTGCATGTTGATAAGCATTCCCCTCGCCCATATGGTCATTTAATTGATTATGATTTAAAATGTCCTTTTCTAATAATTGTTGGACAAGATTCCACATGAGATAACTCGTGGCTTCCGCATCATAAATAGCTCGGTGGTGCTGTGTCAATTCAATATCCAAATGCTTACACAATGTATTTAAACGGTGATTCCCTAAATTTGGTAAAAGGTATCGTGCCAATTCCAATGTATCGATAATGGGATTCATGATCGGTTCAATCTCAATCCTACTAAAACCTTGATTTAAAAAGCCGATATCAAAACTCGCATTATGTGCAACAAGGATGCTGTCACCCATCCACTCATGAAACTTCTCTAACACACCATCTACTTCTGGCGCACCAACTAACATCTCATCTGTTATACCGGTAATATTCGTAATGATTTCAGGCAATGGTCGATGAGGATTTGCGAAAGATTCGAAACGATCAATAATTTCACCTTCATAAATCCTTACACCTGCAAGCTCGATAATCGTATCATAGACAGCTGACAGACCTGTTGTTTCCACATCAAAAACGACATATGATCCTGTCGCTAAATCCAAATCACTGACATTATATGCGATTGGTACCCCATCATCAACAAGATTTGCTTCAACGCCATAAATGACTTTAATATCATTTTTTTTACCTGCAGCATGTGCTTCTGGGAAACCTTGAACAGCTGCATGATCAGTAATTGCAATGGCATCATGGCCCCATTTGGCGGCTTGTTCAATCAATCTTCCCGGTGATACGACAGCATCTAATTGGCTCATCGTCGTATGAGCATGTAATTCAACACGCTTTTTACCTGGTTTAGCTTCGTCTTGCCGTAATTCTACTTTAACCTCATTAATATCATTGGCCATCATCGTTAATTGAGATGTATACATGTCGGTTTGAATGCGCCCTCTTGCCTTAATCCACATACCTTCTTTAGCCTGGTCAAACATTTGTTCATCTTCATCATTTCTAGAGAACATTTTGATTTCTAAAGAATCGGAGTAGTCTGTCGCCTTAGCAATTAATAAACTTCTACCTGAACGTAATTTCCTAATATCAATCGCAAAGACATATCCTTGCACCGTTACACGCCGTTCTTCATCTAAAATTTCTTCCATTTGGATCGGTTCATCTGGAATACTATTCCCAAGTACGAACGGTTTATTTTGATTGTACGCCGCACTACTTTCATCACGCCGTTGTTGATCCTGTACGGTTTTAATCGCAATTTGCTGATCTTCTAATGCTTTTTCTTCACGGAACTTCACAAGATCAGCGGCATCTGCCTTCACCTCGACCTCAATCGAATAACTAGCCGCCCCAACTCTTTCACAATAGGCTTTAAATTCATTTTCCAACCGTTTTTTTAACACAGAAGCCTCTGCTCCATTTCTTGCTGTTAAAAGTAATCGTTTATCGATAATTGTTGGGGTTTGGTTATTTACTAAATCTTTATAGGCTGGCGATAAATGATCTAATGATTGTAAGAAATGATGCCAATAATCACCGATATATGCTTCTTCTTGATCCTTTAATTCTGTGTATACATATAAATCAATCGTGGCGATTTTTTGAAAAGCGGTTTCTAATTTACCAATCATTAACTGATAAATAGACAACGGCAATAAACTTTTCAGCCCTACATGAAAAGACCATGTTTTTGACTGCTTAAATACTTCTAGCTTTACTAATTTACTATCTTGAAAATACGACTCTATATATTCTTCCGGCATTTGTATTTGCTTTAATAATAGGCCCATCTTTTCTTGCTTTGAGATATCCATTGGTATCCTCCTTGCTAACCCATATTATCAAATTTCTGTTATGAAATATATGTACAAAAGGCCTCTATGTGGTAAGAAATGCACATAGAGGCCCCTGATAAAACCACAATCAATTATTTACATAAACAAGCGCTGGATATCATTCCATGTCACAACGATCATGAGTAACATTAACAATGCAAATCCTACGAAATGCACAAAACCTTCTTTTTGCGGATCGACTGGTTTTCCGCGAATGGCTTCAATACCAACAAATAATAATCGCCCGCCATCAAGTGCTGGTAAAGGAACAAGATTAATAATTCCTAAATTCACACTTAACATCGCTGTCCACATAAGAAAACTCATAAAACCTGTTTGGACAACTTGATCTGTCAGATCATAAATACCTACTGGACCAGCTAACATATCGATTGAAAATTGACCCGTAATTAGCATCGCCAAGTTTGTGACGATCATCTTGGTCGTATTATACGTTTCTACAAAACCATATTGCAATGTTTTAATAAATGATTTTTCGAAGGCAAGTTGAACACCAATTTGCCCTATTTTCTCCCCTTGCATGCCTTCCGCCTCAGCCGGAATGACCGTTAGGGAATCCATTTCTTCATCCCTTTGGAACGTCATGGTAAGTTCCTCAGAAGGACTATCCCTCACAATTAACGTGAATTCCTCCCAAGTCGTTACCGCGTTTCCTTCAATTTGTATAATTTCATCACCATCTTGAAAACCGGCCTCTTCTGCCGCACTATTTGGTTGCACTTCACCAATAAGCGCCTTGTCAGAAGGAACACCTTGTACAAAACCAATGATAATGAAGAGGACAATCGCTAGTAAAAAGTTCATCATTGGACCTGCAAATAATTGCATTCCTCGTTGACCAACTGTTTTCGATGCGAATTGACGATCATATGGTGCAATTTGTGTTTCACTTTCATCCATAATAAAGAAAGCTTTTGGATCAACTTCAAAATGAAGTTTTTCTTCGTATTCATCAAGATCATAACCGATAATTTCTAAATTATGATCAAGATCAACATGTTCAACCTCGATTACACGTGCATCTGGGTGTTTGGATTTATTATTAACAATTATATTTTTCACTTTATTTTCGTCATTAAATTCAAGACCAATATGATGACCTGGTTTTAATTCAATGATTTCGGGGTCTTCTCCAGCGACACGTACATACCCACCCATTGGGAGTAAACGAACCGTGTAAAGTGTTTCACCCGGCTTATAGGAGAATATTTTTGGACCAAATCCGATCGCAAATTCACGTGCCAACATGCCTGTTCGTTTAGCAAAGATCAAATGACCAAGCTCATGAACAAACACAAGTACTCCAAACATTAAAATAAACGCAATCACTGTATTCAAAAAAACACCTGCTTTCCGTCGGTTAGGAACTCATTCATCTTCAAGGAAGTACGATTGAATCTTTGCCATACCTTTACATAATAGGCTACCCTGCTTTGCATATTACCATGATCAAATAAAGTTGATGACATACAAGAAAGGTAAAACAAATAATAAACTATCCATACGGTCTAAAATCCCACCATGTCCAGGCAATAAGTTCCCTGAATCTTTCACCTCATAATGTCGTTTATACGCGGAAGCTATTAGATCACCGATTTGACCAACAATCGATACTAATATTGTAATGATGAGTATGATGATTAAGGAGTGCTCAAATGGATAGAACAATTGAAAGGATAGTCCGACAAGACAAGCACTTAACACACCGCCAAGGGCACCTGCTATGGTTTTATTCGGACTAATTTCAGGCCATAGCTTTCTTTTCCCAAAAGCACGTCCGAAAAAGTAGGCCCCCGTATCTGTCGCCCAGATGACAAACAATGCGAACAGAACATAGTTTAAACCTGCTGTTCTCGTCAGAATCAAAAAGTAAAAACCTATGCCTACATAGATTGTGGAGATGAGTATAAAGCCAGCATTTGAAAACGTGAATTTGTTTTTCGAAAAGACAGTATACGTTAATAATAACATGATAAATAGAATCAGGACTTTTTCATTTGTAATATTTCCACTAAAATGACTGAAAGCCGATTCCGGCAATAAAATAATCCATAAAAATACAATGGCTAAAAAGGAAGAGATTAATGACTTCGATTTCTTTTGCATATTTAGTAATTCAATGAGCCCTATAGTTGCTAGAACATAAACAAATAATGCAAAAGGCCACTCCCCATAAACTACAAAAGGTACAAATACAAGCAAAGCCAATATCGCTGTTTGGATACGTTGTTTCATCTTATTATCAGCACCTTAAATACCTCCATAACGCCTTTTCCGTTGTTTATAAGCCTCAAGTGCTTCTAGCAATACTTCCTCGTTAAAATCAGGCCATAATACGTCCGTAAACCAAAACTCAGTGTACGCTAGTTGCCATAAAAGGAAATTGCTTAATCGTTGCTCACCACTTGTTCGAATCAAAAGATCCGGATCTGATAAACCATTTGTGTATAGATATTCTGAAAATGTATGTTCATCTAATTTATCAATGGTCGTTTTATCATCATCAATATCTGTGATAATTTGTTTAATAGCCTGCATAATTTCAAATCTACTACCATAATTTAACGCAAAGTTTAATAATAAGCCATCATTTTGTTTTGTTTTTTCCTTAGCATATTGGATGGCTTCCCTTGTGATTAAAGGTAAGGAACTAAATTCTCCAATTGTTTCGATCTTAACATTATTCTCCATAATTTCAGGTAAATATGTATTTAAAAAAACCTTCGGAAGCTTCATGAGAAAATCTACTTCTGATTTGGGTCTTTTCCAGTTTTCCGTTGAGAAGGCATATAATGTTAGTGTTTTTATATTTAAATTTGATGCGGAAATCACCGTATCCTTAACAACATCCATACCTTCCTTGTGACCAGCATTGCGTGGAAGTTCTCGTTGTTCTGCCCAACGTCCATTCCCATCCATTATGATGGCAACATGGTCTGGTACACGAGGCGCATGCCGTTCATCTTCTTCAGTTACCTTTTTCTTTTTATTAAAAAAGGGAAATTTCATTGACATAATTTGTCCCCCGAATATTGCTAATTATCCTTAGGTCATTCTCTCAGCCCTTATTTATATGCTGAATAGGATGATAATATAACTTACTCTACATAAGGATGAATGCTTATTATATCATTATATTCCATGATTGATAAATAAAAAACAAAGACCCCCTTAAACAAAAGGGGGATTGTTTATCTTTTCCACAGTTTTTCCCTCTACTACAAGCTTCACCATTGGAGTAGACCGGAAACAAACCATCAACTCGACTCGTTATACTTCCATAATTTCTTTTTCTTTATCGTTTGCTAATTGCTCCATCTCTGCAATATGATCATCAGTCGACTTCTGAACTTGATCTTCTGAACCTCGTAATTCATCTTCATTTAGCTCGCCATCTTTTTCTAACTTTCTTAACTGATCATTTGTCTCACGACGAATGTTTCTAACTTGAATTCGGGCTTCTTCTGTATATTTATTTACAACTCTTGTCAATTCTTTTCTACGTTCTTCCGTAAGGGCTGGAATATTAATTCGGATTAGATTTCCATCATTTGATGGTGTCAACCCAATATCAGCTTTTTGAATAGCCTTTTCAATATTACCAACTACTGTTTTATCATAAGGTGTGATAATGAGCATTCTTGGCTCAGGAGCAGACACATTAGCTAACTGGTTAAGTGGTGTAAATGCACCATAATACTCAACCACAATCCCATCTAAAATTTGCGGATTTGCTCGTCCTGCCCTGACGGTTGCTAGTTGTTTGGAAAATGCCTGTACAGCCTGCTTCATTTTCTCGCGCATATCTCTTATAATATCTCCTGACATGTTATTTCCCCCTTATTATTGTGCCGATTTGTTCACCGAGAACAACTCGTTTAATATTACCTTCATCAATTGAAAATACAATCAATGGGATATTGTTATCCATACATAAAGATGAAGCCGTTGAGTCCATAATACCAAGTCCTTCATTCAACATCTCCATATATGTAATACTATCATATTTCTTTGCCTGTTTGTTTGTCAATGGATCATCAGAATATACTCCATCAACATTGTTTTTTGCCATTAAGATAACTTCGGCCTCAATTTCAGCTGCTCGTAGTGCTGCAGTCGTATCTGTTGAAAAATAAGGATTCCCTGTTCCAGCAGCAAATATAACAACACGTTTTTTCTCCAAGTGGCGAATCGCTTTTCTTCTTATGTATGGTTCTGCCACCTGTCGCATTTCGATTGATGTTTGAACCCGCGTTGGAATACCAATCATTTCCAAACTATCTTGGAGTGCAAGTGAGTTCATTACCGTTGCTAACATTCCCATATAATCAGCATTTGCACGTTCCATTCCCATCTCACTACCTACTTGTCCGCGCCAAATGTTTCCCCCACCAACTACAATCGCAATTTCTATACCGAGATCCACAACATCTTTCACTTGTTTTGCTACTGATCGAATAATTTCTGGTTCGATCCCATATCCTTGTTTCCCACTTAATGCCTCACCACTTAATTTCAATACGATTCTACGGTAATGTGCGGTTGTCATAATTACCTCCAAAATAGATTTATTATCAGCCTATACATCTACGTATTTCCTGACTTTCTTTTAAAATAGGGAACACGCGATGTGCTCCCTATGATGTATCAGTTAGATCAATTTCGTATTATATTACTGATCCAGCTGGCGTTACCAAGAGCGTATCATCATAATAGGCTCTGGCACGTTTTCTATTTACTTATTTATTTCTCTCATCACTTCATCAGCAAAATTTTCATCGCGTTTTTCCATACCTTCTCCTACTTCATATCTAATAAATGATTTTACAGTAGAATCTTTACTTGCGACAAATTTCTTCACCGTAGAATCAGGGTCTTTAACATAACTTTGGTCTAGTAAACAAATATCTTCAAAGAACTTGCTTAAACGACCTTCAACCATTTTTTCTACGATATGCTCAGGCTTACCTTCTTCTAAAGCTTGTGTTTTTAAGACTTCGCGCTCCCGATTTACTTCGTCCTCAGGAACTTCGTCACGTGAAACATAGCTCGGATTAATTGCAGCAACATGCATGGCAATATCTCTCGCTAATTCAGTATCATCCGTTTTTTCTAAGATTGTTAATGCTCCGATACGTCCGTCCATGTGTAGATAGGCACCAAAAGCTTCTGAATCCTCTTTATTTACTAATGCAAAACGGCGTAAAGAGATTTTTTCACCGATCGTTGCGATGAATGAATTGATATGTGCTTCAACAGTCTCGCCATTTAAATCTTGTTGTAAAACAGCTTCAACATCTTTAGGTTTTTCCGTAAGGATGTGTTGTCCTAAGTCAGCAAGTAATTGTTTAAATTGATCATTTTTCGTAACAAAGTCAGTTTCACAGTTCACTTCTAGAATTACTGCCGCATTGTCATCCGTTACGATATAAGCCGAACCTTCTGCTGCAATTCTACCTGATTTCTTAGCAGCCTCTGCTGATCCCGTTGTACGTAAATAATCAACTGCTTCCTCAATATTACCATTCGTTTCCTCAAGTGCCTTTTTACAATCCATCATACCCGCACCTGTTTTATCTCGTAGTTCTTTTACCATTTTTGCTGTAATTGCCATATTAAATCCTCCTCAAAATTATACTTCCATCATTTCCTTTGAAAAAGGTGATAAAAGGCTCTCCCTCTTATCACCCCATCCTTTACCAATAGAAATTTATTCTTCTTCAGCTTTTACTTTTTCTGTTTCTGTTTCTGTTTCTTCAACTTTAACTTCTTTTTCAGCTGGCGCTTCTTCCTTCACTTCAGCTTTAGCTTTAGCAGGTTCTGCTTGTACTTCTTCTTCCATTACTTCTTCTTCTTCACCTTGTCTACCTTCGATAACAGCATCTGCCATTTTTGAAGTTAATAATCTCACTGCACGAATAGCATCATCGTTAGCAGGGATTATATAATCAATTTCATCAGGATCACAGTTTGTATCAACAATTCCAACGATTGGAATATTAAGTTTGATTGCCTCAGCAATCGCAATGCGTTCTTTACGAGGATCAATAACAAAGACTGCATCAGGCAATTTCTTCATTTCTTTGATACCACCTAAGAACTTCACTAAGCGATCTTTTTCTTTAAGTAAATCAACAACTTCTTTTTTAGGTAAGACTTCAAATGTCCCGTCTTCCTCCATACGCTCGATTTCTTTCAAACGATTAATACGTTTACGAATTGTTTTGAAGTTTGTTAATGTTCCACCCAACCAACGTTGGTTCACATAGTACATTCCTGCACGTGTTGCTTCTTCTTCAACAGAATCTTGAGCTTGCTTTTTAGTCCCTACGAAAAGAACTGTTCCACCTTCTGCTGCAATATCTCTTACAAAGTTATAAGCTACATTCACCATTTTGACTGTTTTTTGTAAGTCAATGATATAAATCCCGTTACGTTCCGTAAAAATATACTTCTTCATCTTCGGGTTCCAACGGCGTGTCTGGTGACCAAAATGTACACCAGCTTCTAATAATTGTTTCATCGAAATTACTGACATATTAATTCCTCCTTGGTTTATCCTCCGCTTAGATCTTCTTCATATAAAGACCTATTTCTAGGCACCATTTATATAAATTACTAAACGTGTGTGATAATCTTTATTTATGGTGTTTACACCGTTAATAAATATATCATATAACATCATTGCAATCAAGCATTATGTTTTGTAGTTTTCATCTGTATCAACATGGGCCACGATAACTATTATTCTAGCACTTATTATCCTCTTATATAGATGTTGCTTTTCTCTTATGATATAACATTCCCCTCTACAAGCCACATTATAACAAGCTTGATGAGTAGGCATAAAAAAAGCTAGGTTAACCTAGCTTTTTTTATCGACCAATTATCTGGATCGTAGTTTATCAAGTTCGATTAAGAACTTATCATTTAAAACCTTGATATATGTTCCTTTCATACCTAGAGAGCGTGATTCGATAACACCCGCACTTTCTAACTTTCTTAATGCGTTGACGATGACTGATCTTGTTATTCCAACGCGATCCGCAATTTTACTGGCAACAAGTAGTCCTTCACGCCCATCAAGCTCTTCAAATATATGATCAATCGCTTCTAACTCACTATATGAGAGAGAGCTTATTGCCATTTGTACGACGGCTTTACTTCGAGCCTCTTTTTCAACTTCTGCTGTTTTTTCTTGTAATATTTCCATACCTACAACAGTTGCACCATATTCAGCTAACAATAAATCATCGGCTTCAAAACTCCCTGTCAATCTACCTAAAATTAATGTTCCGAGACGATCGCCACCACCAATGATCGGTACAATTGTCGTTAGGCCGCTTTGAAATAACTCGCGGTTCTCTATTGGAAACACAGAATAAATACTATCAATATCTAGGTTTGCCGTTGTTTCAAAAACGTTAAATAATCCTTGTGTATATTCATCAGGAAAACGTCTTTCTTCTAACATCGATTTCATACGCTCATTTTCAATTTCATCATTAATTGCAAACCCTAATAATTTACCTCTTCGGCTTAAAATAAATACATTCCCCTTGATTACCTCTGATAATGTTGCTGACATATCATTAAAATTGACTGCATTACCTGCAGATTTTTGCAGCATGGCATTAATTTTTCGTGCACGATTCAAAAGTTCCATTATGATAATCCTCCATTCAATTAGTAAAACTACATTCCTTATTAGATTTCTTGCGCTATTTTCTAAGCCTTTTGACAGGAACTCAGATACGATCAGGTTTTTTTATAAGATAAACTCTCTTAGATCTTTATCTTTTACAATGTTCTCTAGTTTATCATCAACATATTCGGGTGTAATTTCAATCTCATTCATATTTATATCTGGAGCTTCGAATGATAAATCCTCTAATAACTTTTCCAAAATAGTATGAAGTCTTCTTGCACCGATGTTGTCCGTATCCTGATTTACTTGATACGCAATCTCAGCTAGTCTGTTTATAGCTTCGTCTGTAAAAACAACATTTATACCTTCGATCTTTAGCAAAGCTTTATATTGCTTTAAAAGTGCATTCGACGGTTCATTTAGTATCCGTTTAAAATCCTCAACAGATAATTTATCTAATTCAACCCGGATCGGAAAACGACCTTGAAGTTCTGGAATTAAATCGGACGGTTTCGACATATGAAATGCACCAGCTGCAATGAATAACATATGGTCTGTACGAACAGGCCCATGCTTCGTTACAACAGTTGATCCTTCAACAATCGGCAAGACATCACGCTGAACACCTTCCCTGGAAACACCAGCCGATTGTTCCTGTTTTCCAGTCACCTTATCGATTTCGTCTATAAAGACAATGCCAGACTCTTCAGCTCGAGCGACTGCTTCTTGTGCGACTTCTTCCATGTCGACAAGTTTTTGTGCTTCATTTTGTGTTAATACTTTTCTCGCTTCAGAAACCGGAAGCTTTCGTTCTTTACTTTTTGTTGGCATGAATTTCCCCAATGCATCTTGCATGTTCATTCCCATTTGTTCCATACCCGATCCTTGCAACATGTCAAACATAGATGGAGGTAATTCCTCAATTTCCACCGTAACCATATGGTCCTCTAGTTCGCCCAAGGCAAGTTGTTTCTGCACACGTTTGCGCTTATTTCTAATTTCTTCTTTTTGATCTTCATCCACTGAATCCTCATTTGCATCATCTTGGCCTGGAAACAACATTTCAAACGGGTTCTTTGGACTTGATTGTTTCTTTTCTTGTGGAAGGAGAAGTTTTACGAGTTGTTTATTTGCTTCAACTTCGGCTTTTCCTTTTACTTCTTCCATCTTATCTTCTTTAACCATTCTTACCGCCATTTCAACTAAATCCCTAATCATCGATTCCACATCGCGACCTACATAGCCTACCTCAGTAAACTTTGTTGCTTCAACCTTAATAAAAGGAGCTTTAACTAATTTCGCTAATCTTCTAGCGATTTCTGTTTTACCTACACCTGTAGGCCCGATCATTAAAATGTTTTTCGGAACGATTTCATCTTTAATTGATGCATCAAGTTGCATCCGACGATATCGATTTCTTAATGCTACTGCAACTGATTTCTTTGCACTCTCTTGACCAATGATATATCGATCTAATTGATCAACAATTTGTCTTGGAGTAAGATTATTTGCCATTCTTCTATGAAACCTCCTTACTATTCAAGTACTTCCAATGTAATCTGATCATTTGTATAGATACATATTTCTCCAGCAATCTCCAATGCTGCACGAGCCATTTCTTCAGCCGATAAATGTGGCGAATGCCTCGCAAGCGCTCGCCCAGCACTTAACGCATAATTACCACCCGAACCAATTGCTAATATGCCATCATCAGGTTCAATTACTTCCCCTGTACCCGATACAATTAACATATTCTCCTTATTCATGACGATGAGCATCGCTTCTAACTTGCGAAGAACTTTATCACTTCTCCATTCCTTCGCAACCTCAACAGACGCCCTCATCAAGTTCCCATCGAATGCTTCTAGCTTGCTTTCAAATTTCTCAAACAACGTAAAAGCATCAGCAACAGATCCAGCGAATCCAGCAATTACCTTACCATGATATAATGTACGGACTTTTTTTGCTTTATGCTTCATAATGACGGCATTTCCCATTGTGACCTGCCCATCACCACTCATCGCACATTGTCCGTTATGTCTAATTGCAAATATCGTTGTTGCATGCATTTCATTTGAAATGATGATCACCTCGCCAATCTAATGTTATTCGTCATCAATTCTCGCTCTTGGATGACTATTCATATACACGTTTCGTAAACGATCTTTTGTGACATGCGTATATATTTGTGTCGATGATAAATTATCATGACCTAGTAATTCTTGAACAGTTCGTAGGTCTGCTCCTTCGTTTAACATATGTGTAGCAAATGTATGGCGTAACTTATGAGGATGGACATGAATGGTTAATGCTGCTTTTTCAACCATTTTATTTAAGATGAGCCGAATACCTCTTGTTGTTAATGGTGTTCCACGGGCATTCAAAAAAACAGTATCCGTATTTGGATCACCTTTTTTTAGCAGGCCTTTTCTGCCATCATTTAAATAAGTATGTAGCGCATCTGCTGCAAACTGTCCAAAAAGAACATAGCGTTCTTTTCCTCCCTTTCCCCTAATAAACATAGATCCGACCGTAAAATCAATATCATCGATTAGGAGCCCTTGACATTCACTCACTCTAACACCTGTTGCATACAAGGTTTCAATGATTGCCTGATCCCTTTGCCCCAAAGGATCAGATAAATCATTAATTTCAAATAATTTAACGAGCTCTTCTTCATATAAAAAACCAGGTAACGGTTTGCTCACTTTAGGAAGTGTTATCAGCATAAATGGATTTGAAGCAACCATATTCTCTCGCTCAAGAAATTTATAAAAGCCCCTTAAGCAAGATATGATTCTTGACACGGTTCTTCTACTTAGGTTTTTGTTATAAAGTTCAGTTAAATATAAACGGACTACAGATTGATCAATTTCTTTAGCATCGTGAATATCTTCTTGGATTAGAAACTCTGAAAAGTTCTCAAGATCCTTCTTATAAAACTGGATTGTATAAGGTGATGCATTCTTTTCAATTTGTAAATACTCAATAAACAATCTGCAATTGTTCTCATAATTATCCAACTATTCACCTCGCCAAATAACATTTAAATCATAACATACTACAATCGGATCCGCAATGGACTTCACACAATTGTAACAAAATTCTGAATCTCTCACATTTTTAGTTTAGGAAGAATAGTTAACCCAGAAACCGAGACTTGACGCACAATAAACAATATTAGCCCCTTTTTTAGACATAGTCAATCAATTCCTTTTAAACAACCAATTGCTATTCTTCAAGCATGCTGATCGATCTCATCTCATTTATTATCGATCATCTAGACTTCGTTTTAAGTCATAGCTTATATTTTTATATCTTTCCCATATCCCTTTATTTTCAAACAAGGAACTATCGCATCTGACCCAATAGGTTTATGAGCATTGAAAAAGCTGCTTACATTCATGATGTAAGCAGCTTTTTATTAGTTTGCTGTCTTTTCGATGTGATCACAATTTGTACATTTAACCGTTGTTTCTTTTTTAGTTCTTTTTTCTACCAATAACGACTTACAGTCCGGACAAGGTTTCTCTAACGGTTTGTCCCAGGACACGAAGTCACACTCAGGGTAATTGTCACACCCATAAAAGAGACGGCGTTTCTTCGATCTTCGCTCTACAATATTCCCGTCCTTGCACTTCGGACAATCTACCCCAACTTTTTTCAAGATTGGTTTTGTATTTCTGCAGTCCGGGAAGTTGGAACAAGCGAGAAACTTTCCGTATCTCCCCATTTTATAAACCATTTCATGCCCGCATTTTTCGCAATCAATCCCAGCAGGTTCATCTTTAATTTCCATTTCTTCGATTTCATCTTCCGCGATTTCTAATCGCTTGTGGAAATCTTGATAGAAATCATCGATCACCTTCACCCACTTGGTCTTACCTTCTTCAATATCATCTAAACTCTCTTCCATTGTAACCGTGAAATCAACGTCGATAATTTCTGGAAAATACTCTTGTAACATCTCAATAACGATTGTTCCAATTTCTGTCGGGAAGAAACGTTTATCTTCAACACTGATATAGTCTCTTCGTTGAATAGTATCAATTGTCGGTGCATATGTTGAAGGACGTCCAATCCCTTCCTTCTCCATCGTTCCAACAAGTCTTGCCTCCGTATAACGAGGAGGTGGTTGTGTAAAATGCTGATTTGGAATAATATCTTTTGCTTGAACAACCATGCCTTCCTCTAAATCCGGTAAATATTTATCCTTTTCCTGTTTCTTTTCATCGGTTCCTTCCACATAGACTTTCATAAAACCACTAAACTTAACTTTTGACCCTGTCGCTCTAAACTCTACGTTGTTATTTAACATATGAACAGTCATTGTGTCCATTATAGCTGGGGCCATTTGACTTGCTAGAAATCGCTCATAGATCAGTTTGTATAGACGATACTGATCATTTGTTAGCTTGGACTTCAGTGATTCCGGATCATGCGTAACTGATGTCGGTCTAATCGCTTCATGGGCGTCCTGTGTATCAGCTTTCTTTTTAGCAGCCTTCTTCTTCCCTAAATACTCCTTACCAAAATGTTCGATAATATAGTCTTTACTTTGATTGATCGCAGTATCTGAGACACGTGTTGAATCCGTTCGCATATACGTAATCAGACCTGTTATGCCACCCGCTTTTTTACCTAAATCAATACCTTCATATAATTGCTGGGCAATCATCATCGTTTTCTTTGCTCGGAAATTAAGTTTCCTTGCACCATCCTGTTGGATAGATGACGTTGTAAAGGGCAAAGTTGGATTCCGTTTTCGTTCGCGTTTATTTACTTTATCGATCAGAAAGTCCTTCCCTTTTATCGTTCCTAGTATTTCTTGTACTTCTTCTTCATTCTTAATTTCTACTTTTTTACCTTCAACACCATAAAAGAATCCATCGAATAATTCTTTCTCTTTCATAAACTCTGTTTCTATTGACCAATACTCTTCGGGCTTAAAGTTCTTGATCTCATTCTCACGATCAATAATCATCTTCATCGCAACAGATTGAACTCGACCAGCACTTAAACCTCTTCTAATCTTCTTCCATAATAACGGACTAATATTGTATCCAACGAGACGGTCTAATATTCGCCTCGCTTGCTGGGCATCAACAAGGTCCATATCAATTGACCGTGGGTTTTTAAAGGATTCAACAATTGCTTCTTCCGTGATTTCATTAAAAACAACGCGACAATCAGACGTAGGATCAACCTTTAATGCGTGTGCTAAATGCCAAGCAATGGCTTCCCCTTCTCTATCGGGGTCAGCCGCAAGATAAATTTTATCAGCTTTTTTTGCTTCCTTACGCAATTCTTTTAAAACATCGCCTTTACCGCGAATTGTAATATATTTCGGGTTATAATTATCATCAACATCAACACCCATTTGACTTTTAGGTAGATCGCGCACATGTCCCATTGATGCTTTTACTGTATATTTTTTTCCTAAATAACGTTCAATCGTTTTCGCTTTTGCAGGCGACTCAACGATCACAAGGTTTTCTGCCATTTTATTTCCTCCCACAATAATGAGGTTACGAATTATCATATTTGAAATCGATACTAATGTTAGATACAACAAAGCCTTTTGTCAAATTTACTTCACATGACTCGTTTACCTCAATCGATGTTAACCAGTTAAGAATAGAATAAATTCTCACCAATATGATGCCAATCTTCCAGTATATCTTCTGCTTCAAACACAAGCTTAGCACCATCTTGAATCATTTGATGACAGCCTTTTGTTTGTGGCAGTAATGGGGATCCAGGTACTGCATAAACTTCTCTTCCTTGGTCTAGCGCTTGATCAACAGTAATCATGGTACCACTCCGTTCGGTAGCTTCAATCACAAGCGTACCAAAACTTAATCCACTAATAATACGATTTCTTTCTGGAAAGTGATAACGGGCTGGTGGCATATTAGGTGGATACTCGGATAATACTAGTCCACGTTTCGTTATTTCGTGGAATATCCCTATATTTTGCTTTGGATAAATATGATGGAATCCACCACCTAACACAGCTATTGTTTTGCCACTATATGCTAATGATAACTCATGTGCATACCGATCAATTCCTTTTGCCATGCCACTCACAATAACCCAATTGTTTTCGATAATCGGCCGAACGATCAATTCCATCTTTCTCATAGCTTCATATGAGGGATTTCTCGTTCCAATTACGCTAAGTGCGGGCGAATCAAGCAATAAGGATCGATCTCCTTGTGCATAGAGGACAAGTGGTGGATCTTTTATTCGCTTGAGGATGTCCGGATAGTTACGGTCTATAATCGTGATCACTGCAAATCTAGTTAGATTTAATGTTGTCTGTTCTTGAGTGGATAGGCTATGGAGATCCATATAAAATAATTTAGCATTTCTTAAGGAGATGGAAAAGCTTTTTCTTAATTCGCTGGAGGATAATCTATAGATAGTTTCGAGTGTAGAATCATGTTGAAAGAAACGATGAATCGTTGTCCGTGTAATCCCACGACATAAATGCATATGAATCAATCGTTTACGTATTGCTTCCAACGCTTCACATCCTATTCATGATTTGATTGAAGATTAAAAAGGAACCTAAAAGATAATTAGTCTTTTAGGTCCCCGTTGTTATCTTAGTGAGTTTTGCATTTTTCTTCTAAATTATTTTCCTCAAGTACTTGGATCATCATTTCGCCCATTACAGCTGGCGTTTCTGCAACTTTAATACCACATTCATTCATAACACGGATTTTTTCTGCTGCTGTTCCTTGTCCACCAGAAATAATCGCACCAGCATGTCCCATTCGTTTCCCTGGAGGTGCTGTAACACCACCGATAAATCCGACTACTGGTTTTGTCATGTTTTCTTTTACCCATAATGCTGCTTCTTCCTCAGCAGTACCACCAATTTCTCCGATCATGACAACGGCATATGTGTTTGGATCTTCATTATATGCTTTTAAGACATCAATGAAGCTTGTCCCATTTACAGGGTCCCCACCTATACCAATCGCACTTGATTGACCATAGCCTTTTTCAGATAACTGATGTACAGCTTCATATGTTAATGTTCCAGAACGTGATACCACACCAATATGCCCTTTTTTATGAATATAGCCTGGCATAATACCAATTTTAGATTCGTCTGGAGCAATGACTCCTGGACAGTTTGGTCCAATTAAACGAGTCTTTTTACCTTCCATATAACGATTCACTTTAACCATATCTAATACAGGGATATGTTCCGTGATACAGATGGCAAGATCTAGCTCTGCATCAGTAGCCTCAATAATTGCATCGGCTGCAAATGGCGCCGGAACATAGATAACGGAGACAGTAGCACCTGTTTGTTCAACTGCTTCTTCGACCGTATTAAAAACAGGTACACCCTCGACTTCACTTCCGCCTCTTTTCGGTGTAACTCCTGCTACGATTTTAGTTCCATAAGCAAGCATTTCTTTTGTATGAAACTTTGCTGTTGATCCAGTAATTCCTTGTACAATTACTTTTGTATCTTTATTAACTAACATACTCATTCTATTCCACCCTTTCTGCACGATCTTTAAGCTCGTTTAATTCAAGTTTATCGCTTTTGTTATTTTACTAATGAAACGATTTTTTCAGCACCGTCACCCATTGAATCAGCAGACGTAATGTTCAGGCCTGATTCTTTCAATATCTTTTTACCTAAATCGACATTTGTACCTTCTAACCGAACAACGAGTGGAATCTCAAGACCCACTTGCTTTGTTGCCGCAACGACACCTTCTGCAATAACATCACACTTCATAATTCCACCGAAGATATTTACAAAAATACCTTTTACATTTGGATCGGATAGAATGATTTTAAATGCTTCTGTTACTTTCTCAGCTGTAGCACCGCCTCCAACATCAAGGAAGTTAGCCGGATCTCCACCATAATGTTTAATGATGTCCATCGTCGCCATCGCAAGTCCAGCACCATTAACCATACAACCAATATCACCATCAAGTGAAATATAGCTTAGATCATGTTCAGATGCTTCGATTTCTTTTGGATCTTCTTCGTCGAAGTCGCGTAATTCTCCAACTTCTTTTTGACGATATAAAGCATTATCATCAAAATTTAATTTTGCGTCTAATGCTAAGACATTACCATCATTTGTTGTTACCAATGGATTAATTTCTGCAATTGAGCAGTCATTATCAACAAATGCTTCATAAAGTCCTCCCATGAATTTTACAACTTTCCCGATTAATTCATCTGGAATATTAAGTTTAAACGCCAATCTACGAGCTTGGAATCCTGATAAACCAATACCTGGATCAATAACCTCTTTAAAGATCTTCTCTGGAGTTGCAGCCGCTACTTCTTCAATTTCGGTACCGCCCTCTTTAGATGCCATCATCACCACACGTGATGTAGAAGTGTCGACTACGATTCCCACATAATATTCCTTATTAATATCACAGCCCTCTTCGATAAGAAGTCTTTTAACTTCTTTCCCTTCAGGTCCTGTTTGTGGTGTAACCAATGTTTTACCCATAATTTCATTAGCATATGTACGTACTTCTTCAAGGTTTTTGGCGATTTTAACACCACCAGCATTACCTCTACCACCTGCATGGATTTGTGCCTTAACTACTGTAACTGGGCTAGCTAATTTTTCAGCTGCTTCTACTGCTTCATCAACTGTATATGCAACATGGCCTTTCGGAACATTTACACCATAGTTACTCAAAAGCGCTTTCCCTTGATACTCATGAATGTTCATTTTTTATCCTCCAATCAAAATTGCCTGCATGTCTATTGTA
>DATGSG010000131.1:0-9221 GCA_035302925.1 Virgibacillus sp.
TCTGCTTTTGGGTTCTTATCAGCAGGGGCATGGGAGGGCTTTTATAACTTTTGGAGCTCATTCGGTTCAACTTATATGCTTGGACTAGCAATGGCAGGTGTAGGCTTATCCACAGACTTTAGCATGTTCAAAGGGCTTGGCATAAAACCATTTTATATCGGTTTAATTGCAGCTGTGTCAGTCGGACTTGTCAGTCTTACACTTGTCTCCTTATTTGGACATTTAATCGTTATTTAACAATTGTGTTCGTCCACAGATGAATACAACAGGCTAGGGATTCCCTCTAGCCTGTTTAACTTTTCCATTTACTTTGATAGTGCATGTTCTCCTAATAAATATTTAACTTTAATTGAATCGGACAACAATCACTTCCGTATATGTCGGAATAAACCCAAGAATCCCTCATTCTACCATATCATCTAATTGATGAGGCAAGTCCGTTAAGGGAATAACTACTTGACATCTAGAGTGTATTAACCTTATAATACACTCTAGATGTCAATGGTTGTTAGGAGGGCCGACTTTAGGTTTGGTGTATTAGTGCATTAATACACGAAGATCATATTATGACATGAAGAAGATTGGAGTTGTTTCAATTGAATGTGAGTTTTAATAATCGGGATCCAGTCTATGTACAGGTTGTTCAACACTTTAAAGAAAAAATTGCCGTCGGTGAGTTTAAGCCGGGAAAGGAGATTCCATCGCGGAGAGAATTAGCAAATAAATTAAAAATTAACCCGAATACAGCACAGCGTGCATATAAAGTGATGGAGGAACAACAGCTAATCTATACGGAAGGAAATTTGCCAAGTCGAATAACGGAAGATAAACGGATCTTACGTTTAATGCGCGAGGAACTGATTCAGGAGTCGGTAAATGAATTTATAGATTCCTGTCATTCGATCAATCTTCCTCTAGAAGAAGTAATTGAACTGATCGAAGTAAATTATCTAAAGAAAGATGAAGAGAGGGAGTAAATATGATTGAGATTAAGAATATCCAAAAAAGATACGGACGCAAAAAAGTACTGGATGGGGTTTCCTTTACGGCAAATAAAGGTGATATTACATGTCTCATCGGTATGAATGGCTCAGGTAAAACAACGATTTTAAACGCGATTATGGCGCTTACGCCGATAAAAAGTGGCGAAATATTAGTCAATGGGAAAAAGGTGAATAAGCATCGTTATGAAGAGATTGCTTATATCCCTGATGCGATTACGATGTTACCACAAATGAAAATATTGGAAGCAATGGAATTCATGAATGATTATTATCGAAATTGGAACAATGAACGGGCAAAGGAAATATTGGACTTTTTTAATTTAAATGAAAATGACCGTATTTCAAGCTTATCTAAAGGAAATACAGCAAAAGTAAACCTTATATTAGGGTTGGCCATGGATGCGGATTTTTTAATGATGGATGAGCCTTTTTCAGGAATCGATATCTTTAGTAGAGAGCAAATTGCTGATGTATTTACAAGCCATTTAATTGAGGACCGTGGGGTTATTATGACAACCCATGAAATAAATGATATCGAACACTTAATTGATAAAGTTGTATTTATTAATGAAGGTGTCGTTTTAAAAGAGTTTGATGCAGAGGAAGTACGTGAACGTGAAGGGAAGTCAGTAGTTGATGTAATGCGGGAGGTTTATAATGCATGAATACGTACGGTAAGCTCGTTTATTTTGAATTCAATCGTTTTATAAAACTATATCTTGTATTGCTCGTTGTAACGCTTGTTACCCAAATAGCTGGTGTCGTTATAACTTCGAATCAATACGTAAGTGTTGCAAAAAAGAAAATGCATGAAGGAGTAATGTCACAGGCCACGTTTGTTGAAGAATACGAAGCAATGTCGATGTATCAAATTACTGAGAATCCGTGGTTTATGGGGCCGATCGCGTGCTGCATAACCGTGATGATTATTTACGCGTTCTTAATTTGGTATCGGGATTGGTTTGGAAAGAACACCTTTATTTATCGATTACTTATGCTGCCCACATCACGATTAACGATCCTACTAGCTAAAGCGAGCGCGATCATGATCATGGTATTAGGTCTTGTATCCTTCCAACTAATATTGTTGACCGTTGAAAATAAAATCATGAAGCTAACGGTGCCGAAGGGGCTACGGATGGATCTGGATCTGATCGAATTTATTCATAGTCATGGGTATTTAAGTATATTGATTCCCCCAAGCTTTATGGAGTTTTTCCTCTATTATGCAATTGGATTCATGGCTCTGCTTATTTTATTTACGGCGATCCTTTTTGAAAGAAGCTATCGATTAAAGGGGGCTATTATCGGAGTTTGCTATAGTATTTTAGCTGTCATTTTATTTAAAGCACCTGATTTAATAGAGGGGTTACTGGACAAGAGGTACTTTTATCCCATAGAAATACTTTTTATTGAATGCGTTGTAATGGTACTTATAATTATAGTTTCGCTTTTAGTCAGCAGAAAATTACTAAAAGATAAAATAACGGTGTGAGGGGGATCAAGATGCAAAAATATTGGACATTAATAACGGTTATAATGCTCATTACATTATCGATTGGAACGTTTTATGTGCAATCAACATTATCCAAAAATGAAGAGCCACCATTCATCATGAAAAAACAGAGTGGAGATGAATCCATGCTTAAACCATTAATACTAGCTGGTGTATCTTATGATGCAAATGGTCATGTGGGGCTAAGGATTTCGAATGGTAGCTCAAGCTATCTTCGGGATGGGGGATTTGTAGAGCGATTGAATCAAACATATCAACCTAAAAAGATTCAACGATTACAACAGGACTACCGTCATTTCATGAGAGGTAAAACAAGTAATTCTATCTTATATTATGAAACGGACGAGCAAATCGCTTATGCGGAGGTCGAATCGAATCAACTTCTATATAACTTTATAAATGTAGATGTAAATGAATTTACTTTTAACATATCCGTACTGGATAAACAATCAAATAAGGAAACATCTTTTGAATTACCAGTCCCTGATGAAGAAAAATATACCTTTATTGATGTGGAAGGGGTACAGATTATTCAAGGGAATCTAAAAGTGATAACACGGAATTATGTATATCCGGAAGACGCTGATGTGGAAGAGATTCATGTTTATACATTCAATCTGGATAAGCAGGAGTTAATGGACGATGAATCCGTATACGTAAGCGATCCAGATGAAAGTGGTCGTTATAATAAAATTGATATTTTACGTGAAGAAAGTGAGATGACCTATAATCAATTTGTTGTTTGGACAAATACAGTGATCGAAACAGAAGAGGTAGGAGATCAATTTAATGAGAAGATTATTGAAGAGGAGGTCTATATTTATGACTTAGAGACCGGGAAGTCGAGTAAGATTGAATTTCCCAATGAAATAAATATATACGAAGGACAATATATGATTAGCGATTCGGTGGTTTACTTTAGCAATATAGATGGGGGGAAATTGGAAATAACCCCATACTTTGCTGAAAAGGATAAATTCGGCGATCATCTTGTCATTGACTTGGAAGATTCGATGCTGATGTCTGACGTCAATTTAAATATTAATCAGGATAAATTATATCTGACACCTGTGTTTGTAGAGCAGACCATTCCATCACCCGTGATTATTGCAAGCTTAAAAACAGGGGATGTACTTTATAAGGGAACGATTATAAATAGTAATCCAATGAGTAAGGACAATGTTGATTTTGATACAGTTGAATTTGAATAAATAGAAGAACCAAGTGCCATATTTTTAAAGGCGCTTGGCTTATTGTGTGACATTGTCATACAGTTTCTTAATCTTCTCGTCCAGTAGTTGGAGGTGAACGATTCGGGCTTCACGTATATATTCCTTCCCATTCAGAAAAATTAATAAAACAGGAACGGTAAAAATTGAATAGTGTCCCGCAATCTCTGGTACGTTCTCTACATTAACTTGGGCAAGCTTTATTTTTGGATAGTGGTCCATCAGATTTTGTATTTGCGGTAATAAGCTATGGCAAACACTACAATTTGGTTTGGAAATATAAAGCATAGCGAGTTCATTGTCTTTTATAAAGGTGTCAATCATATCCATTGATATCAATTCTTTAAAATCTCTCATGATTCAACCTCCTCATGTTTATTATATCATAATCAACCATAAACACAGGAGGTTATTGATTTATTCCTTTTAATGAAATCGGGCTGTATCATACAATACAACCTGATTTGTTCATTTATCTATTCGGTTTATGATCTGGTTTATGGTGGTGATTATGTTGCCCTCGAAAATCAGATGCTGGCAAAGGTCGAATGGCATCTAAGCAGGAAATAGAGTGAAAGTTGTTTAAATCAACTGTTAAACAGATACCTGTAGCCTGAAATCCAGTTACAGTCGTGCCCGGGAAAAAGGAACAGATTGAATTAGCACAATCTCCTTGTTGAGTTGGCGCAGGTCTACCTGCTGTTGCGGGTAATAATAATTCAAGTTTTACACAACAACTTCCATCATTAAGAAATTCCTTCGCTCGGAAAATGGGAGATTCCACACATCCAAAGTATCCATTCGCATTGCCTGATCCTGGTGTTTGATAAACTCCACTACCAACAAAAGGACCACATGATCCCTTACAATAAAGGGCGAAAGGAATTGTATTATAATCATTATCTTTTCCGCGAGCTGGTGATAATAAATCCCTTATTGATTGATCACACCCTGTTGAACAACAATCACCATCATTAGAAACCTCATCTTGCGCATCAACGATTTCTCTAACGACACTACACACACATTGATCCTGATTACAGTAATAACTCATTCATAATCTCTCCTTGTTATATGATTTTGTCATGCATGATTACTATATGGAATCCTATCCTTATTGCTTGTTTACAAGTCTATTTCTACTGAAAAATGAGCTAATCACCTTGATTAAAATAGAGTATATCTAGAAGGTGTAGGTAAGAAACACCGGTCTGAATGCTTCGATCAAATGAATGAAAGGTAAAAAATAATAGATTCTCACCTACTAATAGCTGGTTTTTTTAGTAGAAAAGGCATGGGTTGAATAATGATCTAAACTTTATTTTTATTCATTAAACAAACCGTTGAATATCATGTAGGCCCATGATACGATAAAGATACTAATTATTAAGGAGAGATAATCATGGAAAAGGATTATGTAGCGGAGCCTTATAAAATTAAGATGGTCGAACCGATTGCCATGACAACAAAACAGCAGCGGAGAGAGGTCATTAAAGAGGCAGGGTACAATACCTTTTTGATTGATTCAGAAGATGTTTATATCGATCTGCTGACAGACAGTGGAACAACAGCAATGAGTGATGACCAATGGGCGGGGATGATGCATGGAGACGAGGCTTATGCGGGATCCAGAAACTTTAGAAATCTTCAAAGGGCAGTCAAAGATATATACGGATTTAATTATCTTATACCCACACACCAGGGCAGGGGAGCGGAAAACATTTTATCGCAGATGATGATAAAAAAAGGGGACTACATTCCTGGTAATATGTATTTTACGACAACTAAAGCACACCAAGAAATGAATGGGGCCACTTTTAAAGATGTCATCATTGATGAAGCACATGATTCAACATATGATCATCCTTTCAAAGGAAATATTGATATTGATAAATTGAAAGAACTCATCAATGAGGTTGGTGCTGATAAAATCCCTTATATATGTGTTGCTGTTACCGTTAATCTAGCAGGTGGTCAACCTGTATCGCTATCTAATTTGAAAGCGGTTTCAAAAGTCGCAAATAATTATGGTATCAACGTAATGTTCGATGCTACCCGCTGTGTCGAAAATGCATACTTTATAAAAGAAAGAGAAGAGGGCTATGCTGACAAGACAATTGCTGAAATTTTAAGAGAAATGATGAGTTATAGTGACGGTTGTACGATGTCAGGAAAGAAGGACTGTCTTGTGAATATTGGCGGTTTTCTAGCACTGGATGATGAGGATTTGTATCAGCAGGCAACACAGCTTGTCGTTGTCTATGAGGGAATGCCTTCATACGGGGGAATGGCTGGTCGTGATATGGAAGCGATGGCAAGGGGGATTTATGAATCGGTTGATTATCATTATATAAATCATCGAATCAGTCAGTGTAGGTATTTGGGTGATCGTTTAAGTGAAGCAGGAATACCGATTGTGAAACCGATCGGGGGGCACGCGGTATTTTTAGATGCTAGACAATTTTATGCACATATTCCGCAAGAAGAGTTCCCAGCACAAACATTAGCTGCACAATTATACCTCCAATCTGGTGTTAGAAGTATGGAAAGAGGAATCGTTTCGAGTGGGAGAGATGAACACGGTAATCATTATTATCCGAAACTGGAGTTAGTTCGCTTGACGCTCCCACGTAGGGTGTATACCTATTCCCATCTGAATGTTGTCGCAGACTCGATTATTGATTTATATAAAGAGCGAGCCAATACAAAGGGGCTCAAAATGGTATATGAACCACCGGTATTGCGATTCTTTACGGCACGATTCGAACCATTAGACGGTTCACTTAAAGAATCCTAGGTATAAAATAGCGAATATATTACATGGATCGGCGGGAAATGCTTCGGTTAAGTAAAAACTGTCCCTTTACTTGACTGAAGCATTATTTAGTTTGTGTTATAATCGAAAGAATAACATGTCGGAAAAACTAATTATATGTAAAAAAACATGTACATATATGTAGGGGGGATTACATATGAAAGAAGAAGACGTATTGGATTTTTTAAAAAGGATTGCAGATGGTATTTCGGTCATGTTTGGTAACAACTGTGAAGTCGTCATCCACGATATCAAGAACTTTGAATCGTCCATTGTATATATTAAAAATAAACATGTGACACAAAGGGATATTGGGGATGAATTCAAAGTCCTAGGTACAATTGATGTGGATGCTCTATTTAAGGGAAGTGACCTCGTCAATCATAAAGGAGTAACAAAAAATAATCACTTCATTAAAAGTTCAACCTTTCATATTGAAGGCGAAGACTACCATTATGCATTTGGAATTAATTATGATTATACTAATTTATCTCATGCTCAATCGATATTAAATGATCTTACCCAAGTAGGGGATAGTCTTGATGTGGCGATTAAAAGAGAAAATAGGATTGAACAAACATTGGAAGAATTATATGATAAAGCCGTCGCTTATATTGGTAAGCCCGTACAATTAATGAAAAAGGATGAACGGGTAAGAATGATTGGCTTTTTAGATGACAATGGTGCCTTTCTCATCCATAAAAGCATTCCAATTATTTCTGAAAAGATGAATATATCACGCTTTACGATATACAACTATTTAAAGGAAATTAGAGATTGAACCTCTCATGACTGAAGTCACGAGTGTTCTTGGCTAATCCATAAAAACCCATAAAAAAAGGGGAATCTGCTGATTCCACCTTTTTAAAGCAGTAATGATTAGTCGCGATCCTCATATTCTAACTTAACTCCATCATTAAATGTAATTTCCAATTCGAACTCTTTATAATTATCGTCCAAATCAAATACATCTAAAATCTCACTGATTGCCTCTTCTTTTTCAGTGTTTTGCTCAATTGTTAGTTGTTCAACCAACGGAAACAGCTTATCAAAAGCTTCTTCTCCCTTTATATCTACATCATTCATTTCATCTTCCAAATCAGCATCAATACTGTTATTACCTTGCTTTAGCTCAGCCTCGTATTCGATGTCATCTTCATATTTTACTTCTAATTCAAAATCCGAATAATCGAGTTTTTCCATTTGTTTCGTCATCTCATCTAATCCAGCTGTATCTGATGAGTCATCTTCAACGGCTTCATCATCAGACTCAGAACCTGTTGTTCCTTCTTGATCTTGATTTTGGTCTTGCTCTTGATCTTGGTTCTGATCTTGTTCTTGTTCTTGATCCTGATTTTGCTCTTGATCCTCTGTTTGGTTACAACCAACAATGGCAATCGCTAGGATAAGCATGCCAATTAATTTTAAATAACGCTTCATTATACGGTCACTCCTCAAGTCATATTCTAATGATTATCTTTCCCCTAATTTAGAAAGATAAACAAGTTTAGGGTTTATTGTGGTTAAATTTTAATCTAGGTCAAGGAATATAAGGAAAAGCTAGCTTATACTAGAGATAGTAAAAGAAACAGGTATGCTAATTCATGAGCTAAGTGTTCTACTTGTTGTCATCAATGCTGTAAGATTAGTGAATTATCGTCAATGTGGAACAAAGGAAAAGAAGGAGTAT
The DNA here is from genome assembly GCA_035302925.1 of Virgibacillus sp. Lineage (GTDB taxonomy): Bacteria > Bacillota > Bacilli > Bacillales > Amphibacillaceae > CALAMD01. Next base: position 8,255 of record DATGSG010000131.1, read on the forward strand.
ACGGGAAAAGCGGTTGTAGAGATCGATTAAAACTTTCGTACATCTTCTTAATGAGAGGAGTAAGCTAGATGATTGCGCAGCTTACTCCTTTTTGGCTAACTGTATACTTCTACTTTAATCCTAAATAGGCTAAATGAATGGAGAAGGCTAGCTTGCGAATACCGTGGGACTTTTTGCCTTTTAACGTTGACCTGGTATAATCAGTCTTATCAATGTTGGCGGCCAGATTAATAGGGGATTAGATTGTAACATCAATTCTACGTTCAGCCGTCAGGATTATTGATTGGGCTTGATAAGTCTGTATACGTAAAGAGTTTCAATGTTGCTTATATTCAAATGATAAACACAATAAAGATTTATACGAGGTGGAATATGATGAGTAAAGATATACATGTAGTTGGTAAGGAAAGATACTATGTGCTCAAAGAGGAACAGAAAAGTCGCTACCTTTATTGTGGGAATTCCCGGGTGGGAAAATCGAAGCAGATGAGTCTCCATCTGCAGCTCTGAAACGTGAATTAATGGAAGAAATGCACTGTGAGATAACCGTCGGTGACAAAGTAGATTACACGATTCATGAATATGATTTCGGAGTTGTTCATTTGACGACATTCCTTTGCAAAATTGTGAAGGGGAAACCGGTTTTGACTGAACATAAGGCAATAACATGGCTTGCACCTCATGAATTACCTACCTTAGACTGGGCGCCAGCAGATATTCCAACAATTGAAAAATTAACAAAAATGACACTTTGATCAAACTAAATCGAAACAAGACAATATCGATGCTTCGATTTGCACGTTTTTTGTGAAGAGGGACAATTATAATAAGAGCATTCCTGTCGTTCATATGAATCTCCAACTCACTCACTCAATTGATCATCAACTATATCATTACTTAACGACAGGAACTGATCATTAGTCAATTCAAAAGGATAGATCGATTACTCAGATTCAAGCACGGTATA
>DATGSG010000132.1:0-11839 GCA_035302925.1 Virgibacillus sp.
GTCTACCCATGGATAGTTATGATGTGCGAAAGCTTCTGCGACTACATCTTTCTTTGGTTCAGATTCTTCTCGGTAAAGCTCTACCCCATCTGCACCAAGGATAGTAAGCTGTTTTCCTTCCATGAAGATGGCAGAAATATCTTGCTTATTAAGCGTCGCAACCTGCCCCTTAACCTCCAACTTCACTTCCTCATCGGAGATGGTCATCTTAAGCGTTTCGAGAAATGCATATGAAGTAAAAATAATTCCTGCAATCAACCCAATAACCATTGCAATAATCGGTACCCAATATCCATCCCATGTTAGCACCCATTCAAGTGCTCCTTTAAAAGGAACGAATGGCAACTTGATTAACCATTCCGCAATAATAGGAGAGAACCAGCCAAGCACTGCACCTAAAACTGGCGGGATAATAATGAGTGTTGCTTTATCACCCTTTGATAACCCAAGAACTGTTTTATCAATCAACGTCTATCGCCTCTTTTCATGACATTTTAATCATTCGATCATCTTTTTGATTAAGCAATCAAATTTTATCATGTAAATATTTTGTAGTCAAAACATGATGATGGTTTTATCATCGAAGACCAAACGGCACTAAAATACGTCTAATTCTCTCCAACTCTGCGTTATCAATCTCATCATGCAAATGTGATTCAATATAACTCAACGCATCATTCATACTCTTTAGCATCGTTTATTCCCTCCTGCATAGGTTCATTATAATTAAGATCATAAAATAATACCCGATAAAAAGAAATGGGTATTGTCGGGTATAGATTTTGAGTAGTGATAATACTTTTACTTTATTCACGACCAAATAAATAGGATTCAGCCCGTAATTACGAAATTAATTCCTGTTGCCTACATTAAAACTATCCATTTTATTTTACGTTTCCATAGACTCCATCACTGACTTAATGTTCGACTTCTGGAAGTATTATCAATCTTATTTTATCGCCCTGTTCAACAGCCTCTTTATAATAATCAACACTTAAATCGACTGGAACATGACGGTCTATTTCACCTTGAATCAAAATTTTCTCAACGTTCATGTGAACCTAGTTTGGTAAACCTTTCCCCTTTTACCTAACTAAATAATCTGGGGTGCACTTCCACATGTATTCCCCCATTTATGGTCAATTAGACCACCCTAAGGGATTGTAATTTTTTGTCTGGATCTAGATTTGAGTTCATCACGAAATTGATTATTAGTAATAGTCAGAATGTGGTAGTATATAGATAGACTAAGTTTTTATATTCCATAATTAATTATGGAGACTTTTATACTTGCTGCACATACAAAAGTAGACGCTACGTCACTTAACGACTTGGATATCATTTATTAAAGTTATGGTGCAGAGAGCATTTTTAACAAGGAGGAACTAGAATGACTTATGAGTATTCGTTGTTAACTTATGAGGATAATATTGCAATTATTAAAATAAATACTCCACCTGCAAACATATTATCTTCTAGGTGTATTCAAGAGCTACGCAAAGTTATAAAAAGATTAAATGAAGAAGACAGCACCCATGCAATTATTATTACGGGGGCTGGTAGATTCTTTGTTGCGGGTGCAGATATTAAAGAATTCGTTCCCGCACTTGGTCATCAAGATAAAGCCCTACAAATGGCTGAAGCAGGACAAGCATTATGTAATGAAATAGAAGCTATGGACAAGCCTGTTATTGCAGCAATTAATGGTCCTGCGCTTGGTGGCGGATTAGAATTAGCGCTGGGGTGCCATTACCGTATTGCAGCAGATGATGCCATCTTAGGTCTACCTGAGCTCAACTTAGGTCTCATTCCGACTTTTGGTGGAACCCAGCGTCTCAGTCGTTTAACAAATATAGGTACGGCGATTGACATCATTTTAACTGATAAACAATTAAATGGGGAGGAAGCGAAACAACTCGGGATCATTCATCAGTCCGTTTCCCAAGAACTGTTAATGGAAACTGCAATGAAAACCGCCAAGTCATTCGTTACCGGAAAGAGTATGACAAGTGTTCAAAGAGCAATGAAGGCAATAACAAAGGGATATGAAGAATCCTTAGATAGCGGATTAAAAAGAGAAAGAGAGTTGTTTGCTGAACTTTTCTTAACAAATGATGCCGAAGAGGGTGTTAAGGCATTTGTTGATAAGCGAACGCCTAATTTTAAACATACTTAAAAAGGAGAGCTTAACAAATAATGACAAAAGTCTTATTCTCTACAAATAATAATGGCGTGGCGACAATTACATTAAACAGACCGGACGTTTTAAATTCACTGAACTATGACATGTTATTACCAATCAAGCAAAAGTTACAAGCTTGGGAAAAAGATGATCAGATTCAAGTAATTATTTTACAAGGTGCTGGTGAGAAAGCCTTTTGCGCAGGTGGTGATATTAAAACATTATATGATGCTAGAGAAAGTAAAGCTGCCATGAAAGCTGCGGAACAGTTTTTTAGCACGGAGTATGAAACAGATCAGCTCGTCCATGATTACAAAAAGCCCATTGTCGCTATTTTAGACGGTATTGTCATGGGTGGAGGTGTGGGTTTAGCTTATGGTGCAAGTCACCGCATCGTTACGGAACAAACAAAATGGGCGATGCCGGAAATGAATATTGGCTTCTTTCCTGATGTTGGTGCTGCTCACTTTCTAAATAAAGCACCTGGAAAGTCAGGCCTTTACCTAGCTCTAACAGCTTCTGTTATCCCTGCAGATGATGTCCTATATATTGGGGCGGCAGACTTCTTTTGCCAAAGTCACAATATACCAAAGCTAGTACAAGCCATAGAAAACACAAATTGGCTGAATATCCCAGTAGGAGAAACTCTTGCTAGTTTGCTAGCTGACTATAATGAAAATGCACCACAAAAAGGATATATTGCACAAGCTCAGGATGATATTAATGAGCATTTTTCCCAGCAAACAGTTGAAGCAATTATCGACTCATTAGCTTCTGCAAGCAGTGAATTTGCATCTCAAACAAAGAAGACGATCCTAGAGAAATCGCCTGCTTCAGTCAAAATTACACTTAAGCAATTAATAGATGGTGAACATCAATCTTTTAAAAAGTGCCTTAATATGGATTTGATCATTGCTAAGAATTTTCTGAGACATGATGATTTCTTTGAAGGGGTCCGCGCCGTATTAATTGATAAAGACCGTAATCCACAATATAAATACAAAACATTAGCAGATGTATCGAATGAATTAGTAGCAAGCTTTTTTAAGGATCCATCCTAAAAATCTTCAATAAAAACATCCGAATTCAAATCATGAATTCGGATGTCTTTTAATTAATGGTTTGATTTAAAACCAGCGCTCCGTAACGACCTTCTTCCGTGTGTAAAACTGGACTCCGTCCTTTCCATTCGTACCGAGATCACCAAAGAATGATGCTTTATTTCCTGCAAAGGAGAAAAATGCCATTGGTGCTGGAACATTGACGTTGATCCCTACCATACCTGCATCAATCTGATCTCTAAATTGCTGGGCACTCTTTCCACTAGAAGTATATATAACGGCACCATTTGCAAACTTAGACTTATTCGTTAATTTAATACCTTCGTCTAAATCCTTAACCCTCACGATACTTAAAACAGGAGCAAAAACTTCATCTTTCCAGATCTTCATCTCTTCTTTAACATTATCAAAGATGGTAGCTCCTACATAATATCCGTTTTTCACTTCTTCTTTAATATCTCTTCCATCTACTAATAAATCTGCTCCCTCTTCTATTCCCGAATCAATATAGTTAAGTACATTCTGTTTATGTGATTCACGGATTAATGGACCGACGAAATTATCCTCATCAAGACCATCACCAACTTTAAGCTTTTTAGTTTCAGTAACGAGCTTTTCTAAAAATGCATCTGCCACTTCATCCACAACTGCTACAACAGAACATGCCATACAGCGCTCCCCACTACTTCCAAATGCTGCCCCGATGACCCCCTGAACTGTTTTATCTAGATTACAATCCGGCATAACGACTGCATGGTTCTTGGCACCTGCCAATGCTTGCACCCTTTTACTATGAGCCGTACCTGTCTGATATACATGGCGAGCAACAGGCTCTGAACCGACGAATGAAATAGCTTCAATGTCTTCATGAACAAGCATTCGATTGACGACATCTTTTCCACCGTGAACTAAGTTAAGTACACCTTTTGGAAATCCAGATTCATAAAACAAATCGACAAGTCTTTCGGCTAATACAGGAGTTCTTTCTGATGTTTTAAGAACAAATGTATTCCCACAAGCAATGGCTAATGGATACATCCATAAAGGAACCATCATCGGGAAATTAAAAGGTGTAATTCCAGCAACTACCCCTAAAGGATATCTCCAAATAGATCCATCTATACCAGTTGCAATACTGGGTAAGGCATCACCTAACATTAAATTAGGTGTGGAAGTTGCGTGCTCAACTACTTCAATACCCCGCTGGACTTCACCTCTAGAATCATTTAATGCCTTACCATTTTCTTGTGTGAGTATTTGGGCTAGCTCCTCTTTATTTTCTTCAAGTAATTGCAAGTACTTAAAAAGATAACGTGTTCGATTAGGTACTGGGACTGTATGCCATTCTTCATAAGCGGATTTTGCTGCCGCTACTGCCGCATCAACATCTTCTTCCCCTGAAATTGGTACATGTGCTATTGTCTCACCTGTTGCTGGGTTTGGAACGTTTTCCATTTGTCCACTAGAAGACTCCACCCATTTATCGCCAATAAAATTCTTCATTATTTTAACATCTGTCGTAATCATCTTATCGTCTCCTTTTTAAGTTGTGATTGCCTCTTGACCTTCTCATAGAGCCCTGCCATATCTTGCTCTCCATACCCGTCTTCTTCAACATGCTTATACATTTCTAATAAGCTCTCACTCATCGGAAGATCTAATTGATGACTGTTCGCTAGATCAATTGCAAAGCCCAAGTCTTTTCGTAATAGCTTTAATGCAAAGCCCGGTTTGAAATTACCCGCTGCAATAAACCCCTTATAGTTCCTTTCATAAATACGACTCTGCCCATAACTAACACTTAGCATGTCATATAATTCATCTAAATCAATATGTTGTTTATTAGCAATGTGTAACGCTTCACTAACGCCTGCTGTATAAAATCCGATTAATAAATTATTAATTAACTTCACGGTCGTCCCGCTATCAATTCTTTCAGATACATGGAAAATATTTTCCCCCATACTATTCAATTCGGGTTCTATCTTTTTAAAAGTGTCTTCCATACCACCAACCATAAATGTTAAGGTACGATTAATAGCACCGATCGTCCCTCCACTAACTGGCGCGGCAAGGAAAGGTACCTCATGTTTCTTTGCTATGTCTGATATTTCTTGATTTAATTCTGGGGCAACTGTGCTTGTATCTACTAAAATTACTTGCTTTTTATGATAATGGACTAATCCTCCCTCTCCTATAAACACTTCCTCAACTGCTGTAGAAGATGGAAGGCTTGTGAAAATGACATCACTATTTTCAATTATTTCTGATAATGAATATTTTGCTACACCTCCCACTTTGATAAATGATGCAACCGCTTCTTCATTTAGATCATATCCACAGACGGAATACCCTTCCTCCAGCAAACTAGTAGACATTGGTAACCCCATATTTCCAAGACCTACAAAACCAATACGTTTCATAACTTTATCCCCTTTCTAGCTAAAGCATCCATGGTTAATTTAAAAGTTCCGCGACAATTTCTCGTTTTTTTTGGATGTTATTGGAGTAAATCGGTATAGACAGCGCTTTCATTGTTTTTAGGAAAGATTCCCTTTTTTGACTGTCTGCAACAGTTGCTAAAATGGTTATTGTACTGGTCTCTACACTCCGAAATGTTTCTTCACTAAGTACTTCGACAATCAATTTACCTATAGATTCCTTGTTTTTACTTACCCGATCAATCGATGCTTTTAATACATATATATCCTTTAGCATATCAGAAATCAATCCTAAGCTTTCTTGCTCTTCATCGATTGTTCTTCGATCCATAACTGGTAAAGCTTTTAGTCCAATCGATAACAATTTGATCGAAGCGTTGGTAAATTGATTGAATTTTTCTGTACCATCTACTAAATAACGTTTTAAAACATGATTATCTTTCGCATATTCCTTAAAAAAGGATTTTGCAATCGTCACTCTGTTTATTTCATTCGTCCCTTCAAAAATCCGATTAATTCGGGCATCTCTGTACATTCTTTCTACTGGATATTCTTGCATGTATCCATAACCACCATGAATTTGTAATGCTTCATCAACTGCTTGATCTAATGTTTCCGAGGCATATACTTTATTAATCGAACAATCCATCGCAAAGTTGATGAAATTGGGGACCATATTTTCGACTTGATCTATACTTTGCTTTAAATCATCAAGTAATCCCGCCGTGTAGTATGCTGCACTTTCAGCTGCAAATATTTTTATCCTAATATTAGCAACTTTCTCGCGGATGATTGGAAAGTTTATAATTTGTTCATTAAATTGTTCACGTTCTTTACCATACTTAATTGCTTCTGATAGTGCTTGCTTCGAAGCCCCGACATTAGCAAAGGCAAGCTTCAATCTTGCTAAATTTAATATGTTAAATGCAATATGGTGACCTTGGTCAATGACTCCTAAAACGTTTTTATTAGAAACTAATACATTATCTAAAATTAAAGTAGCTGTTGAAGAACCAGCTATTCCTAATTTCCCCTCCTCTGGACCAAGGGAAACCCCATCCATAGACCTTTCGACAATAAATGCTGTTAGTCCTTTTTCTGATCGAGCAAAAACGAGATAAACATTTGCAATATGTGCATTTGTTATCCATTGCTTTTCCCCATTGAGCACCCACCCGGTATCTGTTCTATTCGCAGAAGTCCGAGCTGATAATGCATCTGATCCAGCATTAGGTTCAGTTAATGCATAGGCTCCTACCCATTCACCTGAAGTTAGTCTAGATAAATAGCGTTCCTTTTGTTCTTCCGTTCCAAAATAAACATATGGTAATGTCCCTACACCAGTATGAATATTGAATGCCACACTATAACTCGCACCAAATCCCATCTTTTCAGCAATTAAACCGGATGTTTTCTTCCCCAAATCTAAACCACCATGCGCAGACGGTACATCTGCTCCGAGTAAACCTAGCTCACCTGAAACTTTGAATAGATCAAGACTTACCTCATAATTATGCTCCTCCATTGCACCTATTTTTGGCATGACTTGTTCTTCAACGAATTGCTCAACCATTTTTGAAATTAACTGTTCTTCCTCTGTAAATTCATCTGGATAATAAGCCGAGGTTCTCGTCGTGTGATTTGGGAAAATTCCCTTTGTTAATGACTTCTCTTTATCCACTTGATTTTCCTCCCTAGCTTTAGATTCCTCTCACATATATTAAATATCAGAAGTTCAGTTACTAATTAAAAAACCGTCCAACTAAAATAAACACTGTTTAGTTGGACGGTAATCTAATAATGTCCCCGGACGGTTTTCATCTACACAGGAATCATTATTTTAGTTGTTTATCAGTTAATATCGTTTCAGCGATTTCCTCATCTAATCTTTCAAATTCATGATAAGAGATAATCTCATACAGTTCCTCTCGTGACTGCATATTTTTTAATGATCCTTTTTGTGTCCCTTCTTTCTTTATTTGTTGGAAAACCTTTTCATAAGCTTTTGCAGCAACTCTTAATGACGTAACTGGGTAAATGACCATGGCGTAACCAAGTTCTTCAAACTCATCCTTCGTTAAATACGGAGTTTGGCCAAATTCAGTCATATTAGCAAGCAGGGGGACTTTTATTTCCTTTGCAAAGCTACGAAACTCTTCTAATGACTCTAATGCTTCTGGAAAAATACCATCAGCTCCTGCTTCAACATAAGCTTTTGATCGCTTAATTGCCCCATCTAAACCTTCTGTTGCTCGGGCATCTGTCCGAGCAATAACGACTAAGGTTGGTGCGACCTTTTTAATCGTTTGGATCTTCTGAACCATCTCTTCCGTCGTTACAAGTTGTTTGCCATTTAAATGCCCACATTTCTTTGGTAGCTGCTGATCTTCTATTTGCACAGCTGCTACACGGGATTCTACCATTTCTTCTGCCGTTCGGGCTACATTTAAAATGCCACCAAATCCTGTATCGATATCAACTAAAACCGGTAAGTTTGTCGCGCGCACCAATTCTCTAGCTTTTGCTGCTACCTCATTTGAATTCATGATGCCTAAATCTGGGAGTCCCATACTTGCTGTAAAAGCCCCTCCAGATAAATATAAGACAGAAAACCCTGCCTTTTTTGCCTCGAGTGCTGCCATTCCATCATGTGCTCCCGGAATTTGCAAAATATCTTTATGATCCATATGTTTCTTAAATTGCTCCGCTAATTTTTCTTGTGCAACTGGTTGATTAACAATCCAGCTCATTATAATCCTCCTCACTCTTAGACGGTGAATAGTTCCATAAACTCATCCACGCGCATTTCAGCTAAATGATCTACATCTAATGTTACTGACTCAATAGCTTCTTTTTGTCGAATAGCGTAATGAGTTCCTAAGTTTTCTTCGTATTTTTCAATAATTTTAGGAATCGCTTCTTCTCTTCTAAAACGGTGACCTAGCGGATATTCATGCGCTATGATATCTGTAGAAGATCCGTCTTTGAATTTAATTTGAATCGCATTGGCAATTGAACGCTTGGCTGGATCCAAGTAATCTATCGTATATTGTTCATTTTCTTGAACGACCATCTTGTCTCTTAGTTCATCTATGATTGGATCTTCTGCAACTTCATCTTCATAATCTTCAGCAACAATATCACCCTTTAAGAGCGCGATCGCCACAATATACTGTAAACAGTGATCCCGATCTGCCGGATTGTGAAGTGGTCCGGATTTATCAATGATACGTATAGCGGATTCATGTGTTGTTATTGTGATCTGATCAATTTCTTGAATTCGATCTTTTACTTCATCATGCAAATCAATCGCTGCCTCTGCTGCAGTTTGCGCATGGAACTCAGCTGGATAAGATACTTTAAATAAAATATTTTCCATCACATAAGCATCAAGTGGACGTTGTAATGTTATCTCTTCACCCTTAAATAGGACATCTTGAAAACCCCACTCTGGTGTTGTCAATGCACCTGCATAACCCATTTCTCCTTTGACAGCCATTTGTGCCAAAAATACACCTCTACTTGTTGCATCTCCAGCAGCCCACGACTTTCTTGATCCCGTATTTGGGGCATGACGGTACGTCCGTAAACTAGAGTTGTCAACCCACGCATTGGATAAAGCGTTATTTACTTCTGCACGATCACCGCCAAGCATTTTTGTTACAACTGCTGTCGTGGCAATTTTCACAAAAAATACGTGATCAAGACCGACACGATTTAAGCTATTATCTAAAGCGAGCACACCTTGAATTTCATGTGCTTTAATCATCATATCAAGGACATATTGGATCCGAAGTGGCTCTTTCCCAGCCGCTACCCGAGTTCTACTTATATAGTCTGCAACAGCTAAAATACCGCCTAAATTATCAGATGGATGCCCCCATTCTGCTGCGAGCCACGTATCATTATAATCTAACCAACGGATCAGAGCGCCTATATCAAAAGCGCCTTTAACTGGATCAAGTTCGTAAGATGTACCAGGAACCCTGACACCATTTGGTACAATTGTTCCAGGTGCATGAGGTCCAAGTAGTTTTGTACATTCTGGATGATTTAACGCAAGTATCCCACAACCTATTGAATCGATTAAAACATAATGAGCTGTCCGATAAGCTTCTTCACTCGTAATCTCTTTATTTAGTACATAATCTGTAATTTCCTCAATTATTTTATCTACTTCTACTAATTCATTTGTTTTCAACATATCGTTCTTCCTTTCTGACCAAATTTTGCTATACTAGTTAGTGAATTTCATAATCCCTATTTATAGCTACACCACCTCAACATGTAGTTGTATTGATTCGTTTACAACTACATATCAAGGCGACTTCGCTTGTTACGGTGATTATGAAATTCATTCGGTTAGTGATCCAATTAACTAATGGGTGAGTGGTTTCTACAACCTGCCAGTTGTTTCCGGAGACCGCTCGCCTATATATTTCACTCGAGGCCTGAAAATTCGATTGTTCCCATGCTGTTCCATCACATGTGTACAAAGGCCTACTGTTCGTGCACTAAAGAATATTGGTGTATATAATTCTATTGGGATGCCTAATTTATAGTAAACAGGTGCGGCATAATAATCTAAATTTGGATAAAGATTCTTTTCTTTCTTCATCAGCTTTTCCCCGGCCACACACATCTCTAATAATGTATAATCTTTATCTAAGTCACATAGTTGTTTAAGTGATTGCTTCATAATTTCAGCGCGTGGATCCATTTTTCTCATGTACACTCTATGACCAAATCCCATGACCTTTTCCTTGTTCCGTAACTTTTGTTGAATCATTTGTTCGAAATCCTCTACCGTTTCTGCCCCTTCTAACATATACATAACCGCTTCATTTGCTCCCCCATGCAACCCCCCTTTTAATGAAGCGATTGCACCCGTTAGTGCGCCATACATATCAGATTGGGTTGATGCAATCACACGTGCCGCAAATGTTGAATTCGGCATCTCATGCTCACTATACAGAAGGAGTAAACGATCAAATATCGCAGTTTCTAAATCAGATGGAATTTCCTCTGTAATCATATATAAGAAGTTTGCACTATACGTTAAGTCGATTGGTTTAATTGGCCTTTTCCCATTTAAAATTCGATAACTGTTTATAGTAATTGTCGGTAGTTTTGCTAGTAAGGAATAAGAATGTTTTAAGTTGGCTTTGTCAGAACGGTCAGCTAGATTTTCCTCAAATCCAGCTAATACAGAAATACCTGTTCGCTGCGCATCCATTGGGTGTGTGCCCTTTGGTAATAAATGTAATATATCCTCCACTTGCTTAGGAACATCGTAATTTTGCTTTAACTGTTGCTCAAGCCCCTCTTTTTCCGTTGCTGTTGGAAGGTCTCCCTTAAATAATAAATAAACAATGTCAAGATAGTCATGTTCCTTTGATAATTCAATGAGATCATGACCTTTAATAATGATCTGTTCACTCTCTGTATCAAGTAATGATATGGCTGTTTCCGATGCAATGACACCTTCTAGACCGGGCTTATATTGAACATTTGATTTATTCACTTCAATTTCCCCCATCCCCCACTAATTGTCGATAAACAGTCGTATAAGCAATATCCAAGTTTTTCAGGTACATTTCTTTCATCTCTTTTGAACTTGCTGAATGATGAATCTCCTTTTCCAACCAGAGGTATGTCTCTTTAAATGAGAAGGCACTTTCATCAACAAGCCGATTCACCAAGTTATTAACCAAGTGATCCGTAAAATATGACACATTTCCATACAATGGCGATCATTCCAATCTAGTCAAGTTTTCCTGAGGAATTTATTAGCAACTAAATGATAGGCGCTCTCAATTAGTCATTTAAAGACTTTAGATTCTAAGGTGAATGCTTTACCAAAATAAAAAACAACCTTTTTAAGAGGTTGTTGTTATCATTAATATAAGCATAGATAGGTAAACAGCATTTTTACGCTGTTTTATCACTACCATAGCTAATCATATAACACCTCCTATCCTCGTAGGTACTGGATGTTCTTGAGATTTAATAGGCAGGTCTCCTGGCTTATCATCATTGCTCCTCGACCCTTCCCATCCCCATTTTCCTGGAAACAGTGGTGTATCGATTCACTCTGATATACAGTTGCGGGACAGCGTCGGATTTACACCGAACTTCCCTTTTAAGCAATGGAA